>NZ_JAYGHD010000302.1:0-46840 GCF_034932245.1 Nostoc sp. UHCC 0251 | reverse complement strand
ACTTTTGGTCACGTTATGGTTCAAAATTTGGTCATGCAGGGGGTAAAATCACACTAATGCGCCAGTTTTTTCACCATCTAAATCACGCTTGATAAACAAAATATTTCGTTGCTCATCCATGTAAAGCAACTGATTATTATGTAATCCTTGCACAATATAATCTGGTATATAGCGTTTCTCGCTTAAGTACTTGTGCAACACTTGCCAAACAACTTTATCCTCTGGTGGTGGAGTGAACTGGGGCTGTTGCTGAAAGCGTTCAATTTCTTGAAGAAACTTTTCTAACTCCTCAACTGGGAGTGGTTTAACAGGTTTGAGCAGCAATTCATGAATAGGTTCATCATCACGTTCTGGTTGGTAGTCAATGCCAAGATGTTTTTGCAGGCCAGGGAAAGTGTAAGCTGCACCTAGTTGTGTGCCACTAAAAGCCTGCCCATCTTTCTCATAAGAAATACCTTTAGACTTACCGTTCCTAGTAAATCCTGTTCTGACACTAATGCCAGCTAACTGCAACCGCATAATCAGCGTTGGCATTTGGGGATTATCAACACTAGCCCTATCAATTGTCTGCTGAAGTTCCTCTTTAATAGTGCGTCCTGGTGGCTGCTCAAGTTTACCTAGTTCATATTCTTCTTGCTCTCGCCTTATACGCCTGATTTGCCCAGTGCTGGGTGTGCGATTCAGTTTTTCTCTACTACCTTGGACTTGCACCAAATTATAGTCAATTTCAATCTGTCGCAGGACTTTCTCAGAGCGTACATAATCCCAAGAATCATGCACTACTAGCCCTGTATCCATCCTGATGCGGCTGGCTGCAATATGGATGTGGTCGTCATCGGTGTTATGGTGGCGGAAAATGACAAACTGATTGGCATCAAAGCCCATCTCCTTCATGTAGCGATCGCCAATCTCGCTCCACTTCTCATCATCTAATTTATCACCCTTAGCTGCTGACAGTGAGACATGATAAACAACTCGGTCTGCATCAGAATTTAGTTGTCGAGACAGCTTAAATTCCCGCGCCAATTCTCGCGCATTTCTCCCGCTCATATTGCCGCCGATTAGTTTAGCATCTTCACGAGATTCCAAATAATCCAACAACTTGCGAAAACCTCTGCCTTTAGTCTGCTTCCCAATCATCCTCTTCCTCTTCCGAATCTTCGTCTTCAATGTCATCCGAGGCAATGTCTCGTCTACACTGGTGCAACAGTTCTAAAAGTTCTCGTAACAGTTCTGGATCAGCAGGTAAAGTTCGCCCAACTAAGAGTGCTGTGTTAGTTGCCTTTACAAGCTGATTGAGGTTGTTCCCGATTTGTCCTAATTCCCAGTATGTCTGCAAACTAATTTTACTCAGTCGTTTTGGTAACGGACGCATCAACGCATTACGCCTCATCAGTTCACTCGCTGACATTCCCGCGTCAAGTGATTTTATTCGCAGCAGATCCAATTCGATATCACTTAATCTCACTGGAAAAATATGCTTTCGGACTAGAGCTTTTGACTGCTTGCGGTTCGTCATAAATCAAGAAGATATCGGGACATTGCGAGGGGGGTTTTTCAAGGGGGGTTTCCCCACTTGAACCAGTCTGCCGTTCGAGCGCAGCGAGACAAAGCGTAAGCTTTGAGGCATGGCTGGCTTCTAGCCCAAATACGGGGGTGGTGAGGTGTTGTATATTACGGCTGTACGGAGGACACAGCAGGGGGTTGAAGGCAGGAGTATAAAGGCGTAGCCGTGCTGCTGATCATCCTACAACTTACAGGGGAGGATAGCAACGGCGTAGCCGGAAGTTGAATTAAATCAAGCAGGAGATCAATTCTGGTTCGGCGTAGCCACCATAGAGGAGATAAAAACGGCGTAGCTGCTATATGAAAATTCTCTGCTTCAGTGTAGCTGCCACACAATAGAATAGTCCGGCGTAGCCGTAATACTAAAAAATAATTCAGCGTAGCTGTTTTAAATAAAATTCTCTGATTCAGCGTAGCTGTAACAGTCAGATTGTTTAGCATTAGCTTGAATAATCAGACCAGCGAAGCTGCCACACTAAAAAGTATAAGGCGTAGCCGTGATGCGAAGAGGTAATTCGGCGTAGCCGCAATAGCCGATTTTTGTAAGATTTTGAAAATCAATTGGTACAAATTATTTCAAATAGCCGATAATTATCAGTTAATCGGGATTCACGAGATAACCATGAGTGAGCATCAGAATTCAGAAGTAATTACGAAGGGCAAGATTGATAAAGCCATCAATTTGCTGAAGTCACAGAAACCGAAAGAGCGGGAAGATGTATCGGACAGAGAGACCATCAGGAAAATGAGACGGTACATTGAGAAGCTGACCTCTGATAAGTACGGCTACACTTACGACGAAATTTCAGAGATGCTGAAGGGTTTGGGGATTAATTTGGCTGGCAGCAGAATCAAATATTTAATCGGTGAGTTGAAGAAAAGCAGTCGTCGCCGTCATCAGGCATCTGATAACGGCGATAGTAGTATGTCAGTTCAGGGGGCTACTGAAAATCAGCAGGCAGTTGTTGAAAGCAGCGAAAGTGAAGAAGCACCCGTGAAGAGTACGAGGGGTAAGAGTAAAAAATAACTACTTGCAGCAGAGGCAGCAACAACATAGAAACAATGGCATCCTAGTTTTACAATCTATCGCAGGTTTTACAGTGTAGGCAAACCAGATAAAAAAATTGAATTGTGGCTAACAAGATTTTTCCATTAACTCCAAATTTTTAACTCCTAAATTCTGGTGTATTCTAGTTATTTAATTTTTTAGCTCATATTATACAACTTATACGCTTCTCAATCGCTTACTCAAACATGATTTATAACACTAGGATGTCATACTAACAACTATTCATTACTAAATTAAATAAAACCAAGTGAAAGAAGAGGCTCATACTACTGATACTGCCGTTACCTCTGGTTCTTTTAGTACCATAGTTGATGCAATCAAGGCTGCCAATCTGATAGATACTCTCAAAGGTGTTGACTCGTTTATCTCCTCTGCATCCACAGATCAAGCTTTTGCAAAGCTTCCAACAGGTACTGTAGAGACATTGCTTAACAATATTAATAAACTCCAGGAACTCCTGACATATCACATCGTTTCCGGCAAGGTGATGCCCATAAAAGCGATTGAAGGCTCAAGCTTTAAAATTAACCCTTTCAATAGTTTCAATCCAGATTATGAATCACAGCCTCACAACCCGATGCTGTTGATGATAACGGTGTCATCCACATCATTGTTGATTCCTCAGCCAACAAACGTATAAATAATAACGTGTGTAGTCTAAAAACTATTTATAGTCACTACCTCACGACTGTCTAGATATGTTTTCAGGAACTCAAGCAAGTTAAATGTTATACCTCTCTCTAAACCTCTCTCCTAAGAGGAGAGAGGTTCGTTTTATATTTTTTGAGGTTGTTTAACTTAGTAAATACTTTTAGACGGCGACATCATTTATCTTCAAATTTGCCTGATCAATAAAAACAACATCAGCTAAATTAATTTGGCAATTTATGTTTTAAAAACGAAACATTGTTTTAATTCAGCATTGGCAAATCTTCTAATGTATAAGATAAATGTATAACGTTTGAGTTTGTCGCAAAAATTTAAAAACTTGAGAGTAACTCTGGGATTTTGTATAACTTTAAGCAGTGAAAATGCTAGTATCATATAAAAACCTATAATATTGCAGATATTAATAAAAGTTAAAGTTCATAGATTTGAGGAGCAGGGTTTTTGTCCTATGGTCAAGCGATCGCTCCAAGCATCACTCACTGGGATTCAACAGGCTAAAAGAGCATTTGCTTTCAAGGGATGGACACAAGACAATCTAGCAGTAGAAGTCAACCTCAAGACGAGACAACCAATTTGGCGGTTTTTCAGTGGTCGTCCGGTTGAGCGTCATACCTTTATTGAAATTTGTTTGGTGCTGGAACTGAATTGGCGAGAGATTGCTAGTAATCCTCCGGCAGAATTCTTGGAACTAGAAGAATACACTAAGCCCTCTGTCCTGGATATTGATACATTAGTGCAACAAGTGCGATCACAACGCTTCGACAAAATTCAAGACCAGTGTGGTATTTTGCAGTTATTGGATATTAGCCGTCCCGTTGCGATCAATGACATATATATTGATGTGAATATTTTGGAGGAAATTGTTAGTCAACAGTGGTTAGAAATTGCTGACATCCAAAACCTCAATCGAGAAGAATTTGACCACTTTGGCTTAGGCGAAGTATCCCTAAAACAAATACCCGGTATGCGGGCAGTAGAAACCTACCCCAAGCTTAGGGTGCTAGGAAAACCAGGAGTTGGTAAAACCACCTTTTTGCAACATCTTGCCATTCAATGTAACCAAGGTGCATTTGCAGCCAATCAGGTTCCTATTTTCATTGCACTGAGAAATTTTGCGGAAGAATCTAAAGTTAGCAACGAATTCAGCCTATTAAATTACATCCGCCAAGAGTTTGTTATATCTGGAATTTCAGATCCGTCAATAATCGAAACCTTGCTTAGTGCAGGTAGAGTGTTACTGTTGCTTGATGGTATGGATGAAGTTCTTAATCAACAAAGCAATGCTGTCTTAAGCGAAATTCGCAGATTTTCAGATAAGTATCACAAAAATCAGTTGGTGGCGACTTGTCGAACAGCAGCTCAAAAGCTCAGATTGCGAGGCTTTACTGATGTTGAGATTGCTTCATTTACCTCACAACAAATCATCGCTTTCGCTCAAAAATGGTTTGTGGCCTTTACCAAGACAAATATTCAAGATGGTCAGGCACAATCAGTTCAGTTTATTCAGAAGTTAGACTTAGATGAAAACTGGCAATTTCGCCAACTCGTAGTTACACCCCTATTTCTGCATCTTGCCTGCTGGGTGTTTCACGGTCAAGAAAAATTTCCGACTAAACGGACTGACTTTTATAAGCAAGGTTTAGACCTTCTATTGGGCAAATGGGATGAAGCCAGAGGCATTGAACGGGATGATATTTATCGAGGGTTTTTGTTACCACAAAAGCTCAAGTTATTGAGTCAGATTGCAGCGGCGACATTTGAGCAGAGTCAGTACTTTTTTGAGCAACGCATCGTTGAGCAATACATTGGTGAGTATATTCAGAATCTGACTAATGTGCCAATGGATGCAGAGGAACTGCAAATAGAAAGCGAAGCGGCGCTGAAAGCAATCGAGGCTCAACATGGGCTACTGGCAGAACGGGCGCGGGGAATTTTTTCCTTCTCCTATCTAGCATTTCAAGAATACTTCACGGCAAGGAAAATCGTTGCCAGCCATAACCTACAGGCATTGGAGCAAGCGTTGGGAGGGCTAGTGGGTCACATCACTGACCCGCACTGGCGCGAAATCTTCTTGTTAACAGCTACCATGCTCAGGAGTGCAGACGGGCTGGTACAGTTGATGAAGCAACAGATTGATGCACTGGTTGCCCAAGACCCTTATTTACAAGAGTTTTTGGCCTGGGCCAGCCAAAAATCTCGTACTATTCCAAGCCAATCAAAAGATGCGACAGTTCGAGCATTTTACCTAGCATTGAGTCGGACTCCTAACATAGCTTCTCAGTTTGCCTTAGCCAGCAGCCTCGACCAAGGCATGTTTCTGGATGCGGCATTAAATAACCTGCTGCTAGAGTGTGCAATTGAAGGGAGCCAAGACTTTGCCCACATCCACGCCTGCGGAGATGCTCTCTCGAACATTCTGGGTATTGTTCTGGATGTTGGACTTTATAAATCTCTGCAACAACTCTCTGACCAATTTCCAAATTCTCGTCAAAGTCAAGAACGGTTTGGGCTATGGTGGCAAACGAACTATTCAGCCTGGGCTAAACAGTTAAACATGACGGTGATTAATTACCGCAACATTAACCACCAGTGGCAGTTTAGCCTTGAGCAACAGCAAGTGCTGCAACGCTACTATGATGCTAATCAGTTACTACTCGATTGTCTGCATAGCAATTGTGAAGTGACATCTGCTATTAGGCAGGAAATTGAAGCCACTTTATTGTTGCCTCAGAAGGAACTTGAGGACAGGGAATGGCAATAATTCTTTTGGTTAATTACGCAAATAGGTTGGCTACCAAATTAGTTTTTATTACGTTTTGTATCGTAGTTAATCAACTAATCTAGTAAATCAAACAACACCTTGCCATATTACAGAAAGTTTTTCATTTGATTTCTAGCAAAAATCCATCTTTCGGTACTTTTCTTTGTGACTACTCTTCTCCTGAGCCAGAAGCTGCATATAGCTTACTTAGAGTGGTACGGAAACGTTTCCAATGAATGTACCTTTTCACCGAACAAACTAGAGACGCGTTAGCGGGGCGTACCCCTGCGGGGAAGCAAGCTACGCTATAGCGTCTCGTAGAGAAGCCCAGTGCAATTTCGCATCTCTACTTACGGATTTTTCAGATCACTTTGCACTTAAAATCCTAATGGCAGGTCTTGTTATGAATTTAATCAATGGCTTTTGCTTGACAGTTGGGATACTCAAAGGTGTAGAAGTACTCATTGTAGACAACGATCGCGACAGTAGAGATTTGTACGCATTTTTACTCAAAGACTTGAGCGCACATGTGATTACTGCTGGTTCCGTAAAAGAAGCTTTAGAAATTTTGAGTTGGTTCACGCCCAATATTCTTGTCTGTGAAATTAGGTTTTTAGGTGAAAGTATTTATACATTGCTAAATACATTGAGTGCTATGGAAGCAGACAATGGAAATCATATCCCAATCATTGTGACTTCAACATCTACCACAGGTACTCATGACCAAATTCCAGATGTAGAGTTTGAGGAATATTTACTCAAACCATTCGACCTTGACAAATTTGTTTTCATAATTAGGAATCAAGTACAGGAAGATGTAGCAAAAAATTATTGCCCCGATGTATTAGTTTTACACTAGTAGACTGTGCCGGAAGTTTGCTTACCTCCTGTGATTACATACGAACCATCTCAATAGTAACGGATGAACTTTACTTAGATAGAGTGATTATCGTATACAAAAAAGCAAATAAGTGAAGGTATGCGCTAGCCACTTTTCATCGTCGTCTAAGTCAGCCAAATTTTTATTACTACCGCTATTAAGACTATCTAATAGCAGAAGTAATATTTTTTCAAACGTAGCCCAGCCCTAGAAGCATTACAATTCTCAAAGCTTTAGTTTAATTAGACTGATGACGTTCACCTATTCTCTATACCCAGATAATTGGTCAGAAATTGCCACGGAAGTTAAGCAACAAGCCCAGTGGCGTTGTCAAAAATGCGGGTTACAGTGCATTCCTCCTGGTGAAAAAACATCACATACAACACGCTCAAAACGCAGGGTGTACACCCTACAAGTTCATCATTGGGACAGAAACCCAGCTTAGAACCACAGAAGCAACCTTATAGCTCTTTGTAGTGCTTGTCACCTTTTATACCACAGGTGTGGGAAATCAAATGTTTCACCGGGGCAGCTATCTTTGTGGTAAATAAGTCATGGATGATGATACTCAAGAACTAATCGCAATTCAGCAAGAACTTTCAGGAATCAGCGATCGCCTGAGAAAGATTTTTCCGTCAACTCATCCCCAATTTGACAACGTGTTTGAAGACGTGGGTGCAGCTGGATATTACATTCGGGAAGCTGGTTATCGTCTGGAATCAGTTCTTATGACTGTTCAAGGTGATAGCGCAGGTTCTGCGAGTGACCCAGAGATTGAAGAAACTGAAATTGAGTAAACTTCAGTAGGCAAACAACTCACGAAAGTCATCAGCAAGTCAGCCCTAACTTGAGGGGTACATCCGTGTAAAACTCGCCGCATCGCCCTAGTACTAAAAACTTCGGCAACTTCCGCCACCCCCTCTAACAGGTGATCTGGTGATGACTCCGATTCAGCAATCAACATCGGAAAGTATGTACGCGCTAGCCACTTTTCATCCTCGTCTAGGTCAGCCAAATTTTTATTACTACCGCTATTAAGACTATCTAATAGCAAGAGTAATAATTTTTTAAAGTGCTGCCAGCCCCCCCAGCGTTGGGTAAATCGGCTCACCCATCCTTGGGTAGTGTCTATGATTTTGGCTATAGCCTTTTGTCCAATTTTCTGGTGTGACTGCCAAAGCTGGGTAAACGCTTTGACGATGGCGTGTCCCGTCTGCTGGTCGCGGCTACCAGCTTCAATGCAGAAGTCGCAGGCATCAACGCTTTCTAATTTCACCCCTGGTAATTCACGATCGAGAAAACCCAAATCATAGTCAGCGCAGAAGTAGAATGTTAGCTCCACATTGGGGCGACGATGAGCGCGTAATCGCCCAATCTCTTGGATGATTTCTGCACGGATCAGGTCTGTGAGATACTTTTGGAAAGCGCTGTTTTTATCTTCCAGGTTGACTGGTTCACCAGTCATCACCTGATATTGTGCTGCTAAAACACCGATGTTTTGGTAGGGAATGCCAAAAGAAGCGATCGCATCACACTCACTAAAGCGATTAACACCACGCCCATCGACAAAGTGACCGTATTCTGTGCGGCCCTCGGCTTGGGTTGCAATCTGTTTCCAATCGATAATGCCAAGGTTGGGACAGAGTTTTTTTAAGGTTTCTTTGAGGGCATTGACACGGTTGCTAAGTGGAAGAGAGCGATTTTTGGGCAGTTTCCCCAGCCCAGTGACGTTGACCACTTTTAAATTGCTGTAGTCTGGGCGTTGTTGCTCAATTATTAATACAGGCTCATCGATGCCCAGTTTCAATTTCAACTTGTGAGATTTGAAAGTGGCATCAAGATAAATATTAAAGTTCGCTGATTTGGCCAATTCAGTATGCTTGGGGTTTCGGCGGTAAATGCTGAGTACACCCCATTGAGATTGGAAACTACCATCACCTTTCCAAGCTTCGAGGAAGTCAGGCAACCAGTAATTAGGCAAGTCAAGAAATTCCCTGCCTGCCGTTCGTGCGCTGTCTTTAACTACCTTTTTGGCAGCATAACGAGCCGCAGAGCTTTTTTTGAGTTGTTTATCTTGGGTAATATCAATTGAATCCAAGTCTTCTAAGAAAGTTAAATCAGGTTCAGAGAAAAGCTGAATCGCTTCGATATCTAAGCCTGTGGGGAAAGGGGGCAGCAGCGCACGGATGCTGGCATCATCAAAGCCGTAGCGGTCATTCGGTTTAATTTGCTGAGTTAACAGTTGGTGTAAAACTAAGAGTGCAGGTTGTAGCTGTGATAGAAGATTTGGTTCTAACAGTAGCAGTTTGCCGACAGTAGTTTCAAAATCGCCTCGGTTCACATCAACCGAGCGCACGGGCTTGATAAGTGTGCCTGCTTCTTCCCATAACCGCCCAACGGTGAAAGTTTGGTCAGCAGCGTTAGTTAAGGTGACTGGTGTAGAGTCTGGGTGCGCTCTGAGTTCAGAATAATTTTGAATTGCTGTGCGTTTTTGAAAGCGGAATCCAAAACCGTCACCTTTTGCGAAACGGCACTGATTTTTAAGGGAACAACCGCCACAGATGGGACTAATGCCGCTCTCTTCAAAATCAAGGCTGCTAAAATTCTTGTTGCGGAAGGCGTTAAATAAGTAAGTTCTGTGACAATTGCCGTCAGTGTCGGCAGTCTCACCCGCTTTAGTCCACAGTTTAAAGTCCTCACCTGTAGGAGTTTTGCGAGTGGGATCTAGTTTAAAGCCGTTGTGTCGCACTGGCAAATCAACAAAGTTTTCTTCAATGGGCAGTGTAGATGGGTTTCTGTGGTTGGCATCCTGGTAAATTAGTTTATCAACACCGAATAAGGCCGCCGTCAATTGCCCCGCATTGTAAGACTTGCCCAGTCCAGGGTGGGAATTATCTAAGATTTGTGTCCAGCCCTTAGAAACAGCTTCCACCCAAGCAGCAATATGTTCCTCTGGCTGGCAGGAGATAGAGATATTGCCTGTAACTTCAGTTATGTACGGGATATTGCCGGGTTTGTAAATAATTACATTGGGCGAAGGCGTGTCAATTTCAGGTAAGGGCTTTGGTGTTGGTGGGGCTTTAAATCCTTTAAATATCGAACTAAATGGAGCGATTGCTTGCTTCAATAAATTTTGGAAGCTGCTCAAGTCCTCTCTAACTCGCCCAAGCTCCCACTGTTCACGGTTAATTACTCCTTTGGGCTGGTATGCTTGGTACTGCCGTTGCGGGAAGCGAAAGCCATACTGTTTGGCAATGTGAAACAGTGTACCGATTGAGATTCCCCCACGTCTAAAACTGCGAATCTTAGCGCGAATGTTCCAAGTTGAGCCTTTGATACTGGGCGACCACTGCTCGGCTATGATTTCCGCATCTGTTGCCCCATAATGATTAACCAGTGCCATCAACACCTGACGGCATTCGTCATAGTTACCGCTTCCTGGGGTACGTGGTGGGATGAATGAAAGAGCGTTTTGGATTAGCTGGTCAATGTCCCAGCCTTCAGTGAGGGAAATCTCACGCCACTCTTTACGCCGTGACTCAATTTCTTGAATTCTTAGCTGATACTCAATACGTTCCTGTTGCGCGATCGCAATCGCCTCACTTATCCATTCTGCTGGTAAAGTGGCTTCAGGGTTGACCAGGGGGAATTCTGCTTCTGTGCTGCCGTAGAAAACACGACTTGCATCTTTACAAGCTGGATCATGCGGTAACTGCTGCATGAGGAAGCGCGTACAAGCTTCTACAGTATCAGCGCCTTGGACATATTCGGGCAGAAGGAAAACCAACCGGAATTTATGCCAGTCTTGTTTGTGACTGGCAGTGGTGTACATTAAGGCGCAGTGTTTTTTAATGAAGGGATGGACTAGCGCTTCTTCTATGGTTAATTGGTGATCGTAAATTTTGATAGAATTACCGTTTGCGTCCTTAATCGGATTGCCATAAGCATCACGGGCAACATCGGAATTATCAATGTCAATTAGTAGCCAATGAGAACCGATGACGTTGGCCTTACTGCGCCATTTTCCCCCTAACAGTCCGGCACAGATGGCGTGACCTGCTTTAATGTGGTGCTGGACATCGGCTAGAGTGCCTTCTACATCAATGAAGTTACCGGCCAGCTTCTTAAAGTCCCAGTCTTTGTTTCTGCCAGTGGCGTTAAACGCAAACTTGATTATGCGACTCTCAATCAACTCAAGTTTTGTCTTTACAGCAGAATTTGCCCCTTGAGCATCTGCTGATTGCGGCGATACTGAGTTATGAGATTGTTGTAATGGTGACATGAGAGCTATTCCTCCAGTTTGTGTGTTGGAGGAATTGGAGCTATCCCGAAAGTAATCTTTTAGTACAAACGTTCAGAAATCGAATTTGATAAAATTCCTGAGTTGCCGTTTTTTGTGTAGCCAGTGTTACAATCGCTTAACACTCAAAAAGGTTTGATAAGATTACTATTAGGGATATTAATTAGGCGGCGAAACCTATACCCCAATTCCAATTGAAAGCCCGTTTGTCTCATCGAGACTTAGGGTTTTCAGCTTTTAGCCTATTCGTACTTGGCTAACCAAGCCTTGATGAACTCGGTTACTTCCTCCTCTTGAATTACAAACGTAGTACCTTTTCTCCTGAGAGCCAGAATTTTCATACTGCCCATCTCAGAATAAAGATGTGGGTTGTGGTCAGATGCTGCCTGAGTTGGACTCCATAAGACCAAAACTTTTCCTGTCGGTGTTTTTGTTACCTCTTTCGAGGACATTCCAAACAAATCTCTATTTTTAGTCAGCCATCTCTCGTAATCCGATAGCTCAACTAATGGGCAGGGTTTCCAGGTGGTTAAACCATTTTTATCTTTCTTTTTCACCTGTAGAATTTCCCTTTTTTCGTTGTAGACCACCTGACTATCTCCCCGTGAACGAATGGAGATAAACAGATGTGTCTTTCTCGGAAACCTAATAAACAAGTCGATGGGGTTCTTGTCTTCGGGCTTTAGCACTGGAAAGACTTGTATACCCTGGCTTTTAAACTCATTCAAAAGTAGGGCTGTTAATTTTTCCAGCCGCGCAAGTTTTTGAATTCGTATCAACGGCTTGTAAGCCAATCCAAAAAGAACCCATCCAAATGGATGAATTATGCCTCCTGTAGCCAGCGCAGCAGCACCAGCCGCTAGAGCTTGAGTGGACGCATAGTCTTTCGCCTCCCTAAGCATCTCTAATGCCGGTTCGTTGTGCGGCGGGAGTTGAAAATCGGTTGGTGGGTCTTTCACTGTAGTCATTGGAGACAACAAAATTAATGATGTGAAATTATACGAACTTTACTGATAGTAATGTTTGACACTGGATTTTGAGCAAATAGCCCTACTTTCTGTAAATAGGCCAGAATTTCCCTTAGAGCGTTTTTTTCTGATTGGCTTTCTTTGGTCATGCTGTACCCTTACCTTTTTTGCCCTTGGGTGTGGAGGAAGGTTGCTCATGATTTGCTAGCCAAAGGCTAATTGCTTCATCTAGTGCATCGCTTTGGGTTATTTGCAAAGCAGTGCAAGCAATTTTAAAGTTTAAAGCTTTCTCCTTTGGTATGTACCCGCTAACTTGAGTGAAATTTGGATCGTCTCGTCTTGTTACCACATCACTGTTTTCTATTTGTTCTGAAAACATTTTGACATTACCTCAAGAAAATTAGTAAAACATTACTTCATTACTTCATGAAGTAATGCTATCATAACACTAGCAAGCCAAAAAACGACGCATAACATAGGTGACAGAAGCCGGAAAGCGAAGTGATGGCAAGCCCTTAACTGGATATGTGGATTTAAAGCGATTGAGTCTCTAAATTCTCCAAAGCCAGAAAAATCAAGACTTTTACCAATCATCTGAACCATGACAGCTATATATTCCAATGCCAAAAATTGGCTAGTTCAGGCAGACTTGTTAGCCAAATCCGGGCTAACTGACCTCATCGCCGGAAAAGACTCAGGTGCAGGATATGGCAAGGCAATCATCGGTGATTTTTCCATCATGATGCCAGCCGCATACTCACTTGTTCGCAACCGAAACATCATGCACCACGAAACCATCTCAAAAGATGGGGCATGGGTGCGTTATGTACAAGGAACGCGGCTTGACTTAAAAGATGTTCAATTCTTCTGGGGCAGTGCGGCTCTAGCTCAAAGTGACCACACCCTGCTACACGAGGACAAAGCGAAAAAGGCAGAACTGGCGTTAGAAAGCATCCTTGCAGACTTAGCAGTTCTGAATATTCCCGATGAAGTCAAGCTAGAAATTAGTTTGAGCAATCACAACCCAGAACGCTGGGGCCAAGAGATTAAGCGCCGAGTAGAAGGGACTCACACCTTTGAACATCTGCACCCTGTAACTCGTTCCATTGTCACCAAGACAGTTGAGATTGTTGTTACAGGCATTTACCCCGAAGGATTCGGAAGCATTGCCCACTGCTTATTTGGTGAAGCATCCCTGGTACTTGACCCGTCAGAATTAGCGATCGCTCTTGATATCGGTTCATCAACTTGGCTTGTAACCGTGTTCAACGGTAGCGGTGCGGTGATTGACCGTCACCTGATTGAAGGTGGAGCGGGTGAACTGCATACCATGATTGCAGAGGCACTAGACAAGCGAAACGACCGAGTGAGTCTGCTATCCAAGGATGTGAAGCACTCGCCCAGTCTCGTTAACCAGGGAATTGTAGAAGGGACTTTCACTTATGGCGGCAACCACCTCACAGGTAAGAAGTTTGAAACCGAGTACAGCCAATGCCTTGATCAGTGGTGGAGTAACAGGATTGAGAAATTCGCCAACTTTGTGACTGCTGGCAATTATCTAGACCGTGCGAAATACCTTGTCGCCTGGGGTGGGGGTGTTTCGCTGCCAGTAGTGGATCAGAACCTAGCCGATTTAGGTTTTGTGGTCTTGAATAATCCCCAATTCATCAATGCCTTGGGGTTGAAACTATTAACTCAAATATCGAGGGGAGCCTAATCAATGAATTATGAATCTCGGCGTATAACCATCTCCTACCTAGCAGTAATTGAATTGTGCAAGATTTTTGATTTACCCCAAGATGCACCGACACAAGCACTTTCAGCAGGTGTAGAGAAGCTGATTTTTCAACACGGCAATGTGCAAACAACGCCCAAACCCGAAACAGCAACATCTACACAGCCAAATAAATCAGCACTTAGCGCAATGGTCACTAATTTCAAGGGGGCAGCATGAGCAGAAACACATTCAGAAACACGGTTTTAGGCATTGGAGCAACAGCAGCAGCGTTAGCCCTTGGCTACTTCGGAGTGCAGCAGCTTGGCAGAAACAATATGTTCACTATCGCCGCAGCCGTGGGTGGTGCTGGGGCCATCAGCTATGCAGTTCAAAAGCCAAACCAGCCAGAAGCGCCAACCGCACCAATCAAAACCCAAAGGAGAAGAAACAAGTCATGAGCGACCAAGACACCATGCACACACAACCATCGCTAACAACAACCGAAATAATGACCATCATCCTCGGTTGCGAACAGACTCTAAGATTTGTGCAAGCATCGCCAAATTACAAGCAAATCGAAGCGTCTGAGCGGTTCAGCACATCGAATGACCTGCGTTTGGGTGATGCTGTTCAAGCCTTGATGGAGATTCACGAAGCAATCCTAAATATCGAGTTCTATTCCCAAGTTGAGGGACAAACTTATGCTTTCAACGACAGCCTTACAACGTAACCACCTCTATGAATTCCGTGGTCAACAACTGCGCTACAGCCACCTTTCTAACTCTAGAGTCAATGCATCTTTCATTTTCAATGACTCGAAAGCTAGACGCTTTGAACTAAGCCAAAACCAAGTGCAGAGGGAGGTTTTTGAATTAAATGAGTTTTGTGAGAACTGATGATGAAGCGATTGCATCGACGACCAATCACTGCAATCGCCCATCTGTGCATCGAAACTACACACATTTTGGATTCTAACAAATGACACTCGATTACAAAAATCCCAATGATTGGGGCAAATCACCTCTGACTGACCGCGCTTTGAGATTAGATCAATTCAAAGCAGAAAATCCTGAACAATGGTCAGCAATGATTTCGGCAGATATTTCGGCACTCTCCACACCAATATTCGAGAGTGAAGATTACCCCCCCTTTACCGGGACGGAATTTCTAGCAACTCATTCAACTATTGATGAGCATCCATACTCTGCTGCATTTGGTCAATTCTTGGGTAATGGTATTGACGCGGACATTGCAAATATCTTGGCGTTTGGTGAGAACAGATTTGATTTAATCTCTGATGATTTTGACGACCCCGTAAGGCAATTAGCAACGAGAATTTATAGCCGATTTGAAGAGATTGGTTACTGGGATGAAGTGCCCCAAGAGTCGAGTGATATCAACTACGACTACATACCTTATTAGGAGTTTTAGCAATGGACTTTGCAATACGTAATCCGGTAGTTGGTCATAGTTCCCATATCGATGAAAAAGCGCAAGCATGGGGAGGATTTGAGTCTGATATTTTGGGCTATCTCTCTGATATCAATAAGCTCGAACAGTTCGCTGACTATGCGAATAATGCCCAAGAATTATCTGACCGATTAGAGCCTTTCTTAGATAACGCCAAGGTCGTCTTTGAGGCGATGGAGAAGTTGACCAAAGGACAAGTTACCTGGGTCGAACTTCGTAAACAATACGGCTCTCATGTTGCGGGTGCTATCGCCAAAATTCGCAAACTCAATTCGGAATTTGATTCAGAAATGAGTAAGATAGATGCCCAAGATAGAGCCGACTTGCTGCGAATTGATCAGAAACGTAAGCACGCACTGACCGAAGTTGCCGCCCAACTTCACCACGATTTGCAAGCAGAATTGTGGAGGCATGAAAACAAGATTAGCGGCATCGAAAATAAGCAAACTGTGCAAGCAGAACGGCAAGCAATCACTACAGGATTGAGAGAGAAACGCCAACAACTTTTAGCTCGTGCGAGGTTTGGCTCACGGGCGCTGGAGCCAAATCAAACACCCCAGGAAGTGATACCAATTCAATCCCAAAATCATGCACCAGCATCTAGTGTTTCAGCAACAGGAACAGTTCGCGGTTGGGGTGCGATGTTGGGTAACTTGTGGCAGAAATTAGGCGACAGATAATCAATTAATTAGGTAAGGCTGATGCTAGTAAGGAAACGAAATGAAGATCCTCATAGCGTCAGCCCTTTTTTGCATGAAGGGCTGGCACAAACACCACAATCAACTAAGCAGCATCAACAACCCGAACAGCCACAACAATTACCAGAAAATAATAGAGGTCGGACATTTAGACGTGCTGGTAATGCTTGTGAAATTGTCGCTGGCAGTTGTCTAAATAGTGCAGTTATTTTCACATTTCATCTGCTACAAGTTCACCCAGTTGGAATGTTCCTTGCTGTTGGCACTGCACACTTGTATTTTACTGCTACTGCAACGGGTGAAGGGTTTAATAATTTCGTCACTAATTTAATGACTGGTTGCAGTGCATCACTGGCGTTATTGTGTGCGCTTAGTGAACCGATTGGCGAGTGGAATGAAGCGAGAACTTCTACTAGTACAGTTAAGACTTCTATTGAGTCAGTTTATAAGCCAAAAACTGCTGAATCTTCAAGTTGGATGGATGGTGCAGGAGTGGGCATATTTCTAGCGATATTAATGCTTTTTCTATTTGGTGGTAAAAAAGGTAAATGAACTATCTATCTGAGAAACATAAACAGTTATCCGAGTCGCAACAATCGGGTTTAATGAAGTGGTTCGGACAGTTGCCGATGGATAAAAAAGCTGTTGCAATTGGGCTGAGTTTAACTGTGGGAATTAGCTCGGCTGCGATGGCTTGGAAAGGGGAGTCAAGCGACCGCATTTATTTCTGCCTTCGGACTCCCCAGAAAAAATTGGTATGTCAGGATCAGAATAACAGACCATTCCGCATGACCCCCTATTACTGGGAGCAATGGAAGAGTGATGGAATGCCGCGCCAAATAGTGCGTAACCCAGCTATGGGGGTAAATGGGCTGGTGAAGGCGACTAACCCATACAAAGCGTTTTGGGCGTTTGGGGGATTCCTGGGGTTTGCGCTTGCTGGGTGGATGCTTCGCCATTGTCAAAATGAGGAGAAGCAGAGGGCAGTTTTTGAGGACATCGCCCAAAAGCGGGATGCTGCAAAAGCAGAGATGGCTGCACGTTCCGAGTTGTTGGACAGCTACCGAGACGTTGCTGTTAGAGAAGTGGAACTACAAGCCGACTTGGATCTAATCGCCAACGATCGCACAGTTGACATCCAAAAAGCTGAGATTTACGCTCACACGGAAATTGAAGTTACCCAAATGGAGGCATCCGAGGCTATCTTTGAGGCGCAAACGGCTGGGATGACCGAGCAACAGAAAGCAGATTACATTAAGCAGTTGCGCGAGATGAAAACGCCCTATCTGCAAGGGAGTCAGACTCTACAGGGGACGATTGACCCCAACGATAAGGTTACTGGATCTGAGCCAGGAGCGATTGCAGACGGCGACAAATATCGCTGGATCAAAAACACCATCGGCTACCCAACTTTGATATTTGGTGGCATGGGTGCGGGTAAATCGTGGACTACTAGAGAGATTATTTGGAAAAAAGTACAAGCTGGGTGGAACATCGTAGCGCTTGATCCTCACGGCACTATTGTCGAGTGGCGAGGTGTGAGGCTGATTACTGGCTACAAAGAAATAGCCGAATTCATGCAATGGTACATGGATGAAATGCGCCAGCGCTATGAAGATTACCGCAAGAGTGGATTAACAGAGGAGCAATGGACAGAACAATTACGAGCATCGGGCAAGATGCTATCAGTTATCTGTGAGGAATTTACGACCTGGACAGATAACATTGTTGAGCCAATGCCAGACGATTGTGAGGATGAAAAATGGAAGCCCGACCCTGATTTTGTTGGCAGGTGGTTTCGCTGTGCCATGACTGAATCTCGCAAACAATTAATGATTCCTTTGTTCGTAGCTCACGACCGCACAATGGAAATCTTAGCCAAAGCCAAAGGGTTATCAAAACTTCGAGATGCGGCACTCTTAGAAGTAGAACTAATTGCAACTATTGACCCAATTACCACAGAGGCTAAAGCGAGTGGTCAGGGCAAGATTAAATTACCTGGGCATGGGCAATGGATTGATATTGAACTGCCTAAGCTCGACCACAAGCGAATTGATTTTCGGCTTGATAAACCTGTGACCAGTAATGAACCGCCAACAATCGATAAAGCTACTTTAGAGCGGATTTATGAACTGGAATTCAATCTTGGTAACAAGGCAGGTGATACCCAAGATGCACCTAATAAACTATCACCAATGGCGCAAAAACTGTATGAATATCTCACCAGAACTGAACGAATAGAAGCTGATGTAAGAGAGTTCAAGGGCAATTTTAAAGTGAACGGTGAGAGATTCACTGTAGAGCAAATCAAGGGCTGGATGTATGAAATTGTGGGGGCAGGATTGGCGGACTGGATAGCCGAGGGTGTTATCAAGCTTAATCAAATTTGACTGCCATCGGTGTCTGGTGTCTGCTCCCAAAAACCCCCTTTTTTTGCGGACATCAGACACCAGACACTACAGACACCAAAGCTCAAAACCCTTGTATAGCATAGACACCAGCAGACACTACCCCAGACACCGCCCAGACACCAAGTGTCTAGTATGTGTCCGCTAGACACCAATAAGAAATAACCGAAGAAACAGCCATTTATTATTAGAGGATTATCAACATCATGCTGAAAATAGTAATTGTTGAACCAGAAATATTCACTCTCTTAGGCATCAAAGGCGCTATTTCACAATCTCCTGATATAGAAGTAACTGGTGATGCTACCAGTGGAAAGCTAGGTTTTCAGTTAATTGAACAGACCAACCCTGATGTTGTGTTAGTTGATTTACTCTTACCCGACATGAGTGGTTTAGAACTGACTCGCTCAATCAAAAGAAAGACTAATAGTAAAGTGGTGATTTTTACTAATCAGACTCATTCCGACTTTATTAAGTCAGCTTTCCATCATGGGGCTGATTCTTATATGCTCAAAAGTGCTGATGTAGAATTGATTGAACTAGCCATCAAGAGAGCTTACTTTGATGAATGCCTGCTTGACCCTAAGCTGGCTAAAAAACTGTTAAAAAGCCTTGATAAAAATAGATATATTGACCCTAGCTTTGCTGACAAAAACTTGCTTGATTCTCCCACCGAACGACAAATACAAGTCCTGCGTTTACTGGCTCAGGGTTTAGGTTTTGAACAGATTGCCAAAGAAATGTTTCTCTCTGTTAGTACAGTCAAACATTACGCCAGCGATTTGTACAGTAAATGGCACGTCAGGAACAGTTATGAGGCTATAAAAAGAGGGGCGATGCTTGGTTATATAGACTATAACTTGATTGTGAATGAATGATGTATTGGTGAGGAGAGCGAAAGAATTAAGTCGGGGAGTGGTGGTAGTTAACTTTTCTCTATCTTCCTTCTTAAGAGCGGCTGGCTACCTACCCATGTTCATTACCCTTCTTAAAAAAAAGCCTTTGGTGATGATAGACAGAGATTCTGTCGAACATCTTTAAGTTCTGCCTTTAGCTTGTTCACTCAACTGCTAAAGAGTAAATTGACGAATCAATTCCTGCGTTTGTGGTGAAAATTTTAACTATTTTCCTGCTGTTCTAATAAAGTTACCAAATCAGATATTGCAGAAAAATCCATAAATTCCTCACCCAGTACTTCCAATTGTTCAGTAGACAATCCTCGAATCCGTTCAATTATCGATGCATCTATCTCACCAAAACGCCGATTTAATTGACGCATTAAAAACCGAAAAGCTTCAAGTTGTTGTCCCTGTTGTTGTCCCTTTTGTAAAATATCCTGATAAATTACTGACTCTTGCATCACATCCTCGCTTAAAAATTGCCGAATCAATTCCTTTTCAAACTTTAAACCAGCTAAAATCTCTGCGTAAGCCGCAATATCCTGCCTAGTATTCCTATCAGGAATTCTAGCAACACTCTGGGCAACCTGCGATAGCAACCTTTGGGGTGAGGTTGTTCGGGTTAATGGTGCTAAAGGTAATAATGCAGGATTATCAAGAAATAGTGCTGATTCTTGTTCCCACATCCGCAAGGCTCGATAACGGTGAGTTGTTGTCTCCGAAACATATTCTTCAGTAAAAGCAATTTCGTTATTTGTCTGTTGTAAAAAAATTACTACTTGGGTGACGGGGACGTTATATTGACGTATTAACCTCACGGAGTAATCCAGCATCCTGAATGGAAGCGGCGGATTTGAGATGGTGCGCGTTTGAAATTCGATGTGTAAAATTCGATCTTGTGTTTGCAGGAAGGTAACAGAATCTGCACGGATTGGTTCTAAACTCAATTCGGTCTTAAGTACCTTAACTTTTGTCGGTGCTTGGGCCAGTAACCAACTAACAAATTCTCTTGGGTATTTTTCAGCTAAAACCTTACAAACGTTGTCAAAACTCACAATCTACACCCCATTTCACATTTATTTACAGTTGCACGCACGGTCTACACCATATCTAGACGCTGGCGCAGAGAAAATTGATATCGGTTTTGATAGCAACGATTTATCAACTCTTGGTATAGAAGCGAGTATAGACAGTTGAGACAGCCGCAACATGAGCAGATCCTATTGGTGCGGATTATACCTGATTGAGGGTAATGTGCTGCTCTCCATAAGCAAGTTTAATCAGCCAACGAGACAATGCGGGTTGTAGCGGTCGTGCTTGAGGGCTGATTCATAAGTCTAGGTTAATCGTGTGTCATCGCTCACGAGAGAATAGGCTTTTTGGTCAGTTACATTGTTTTATTGGGTTTAGACAATGTAGGCTAGAACCTATGAAAATAAACCGGTTCGGCAGGGCAGAAATCCTTACCCCCGATCAAATCAATCTCCTATTTAACGAGGGCTTTGTCAACCCACGCGATCGCGCTTTATTTGGGGTGTGCCTTTACGCTGCCTGCCGGATCAACGAAGCTTGCACGTTGGCAGTGAAAGACGTATTTGGCAGCAACGGTGTCAGAGGCGTGTTAGTACTACGCAGTGTCAACACCAAAGGCAAGCGAGACACAAGGGAAATTCAAGTGCATCCGAAGCTCAAGCAGTATCTAGAAGAGTACAACCCCAACCGTCGCAAGGAGTTCTTGTTTCCTGGGCGGCATGGGTTGTTACATATTCACAAGGTCAGCGCTGACAAAATCCTCAGAGATACCTGTGTGCGGTTGGGCATTGAGGGCGTTAGTACTCACAGCTTTCGGAGGACGGCGTTAACTAGGATGAGCGATGCCGGAATACCGTTGCGCCACATTCAGGAGATTTCGGGGCATCGGACTTTGGCTGCTTTGGAGCGTTATCTGGGCGTAACTGAGAAGCAGAAGCAGAACGCTATCTCTGCTTTGGATTTTTGAATAATGTAGGGAAATAAGCATTTCCCTACATTTGACCCCACAGGTGACACCCTCGCCAACATTAAAACCTTATTGGAAGAAAAACGCTGGTGGTTCGCCCAAACGCCAGAAGCTCTGCAACATAACAGTTTACAGACTTTAGTCAGTCAAGGATAGTGGATTGCCAATGGCTGAAATGGACTTTTGAGATAAGTTTGCCAAAATGAAGGGTAGAACTCTTGTAATAAGGTCGTTTCATCCCCAAGGGGTTTTCTAATAGGGGTTCTAAAGATATAATCCCTATTAGGGATTGAAACTCCTAAAACTTGTAGAAAGACTAACAATTTCCGCTAGGAAATTAACAAATTTAGAAATCCCCGAAAGGGATTGAAACTATGTTAAGCGTCACAAAACCAAACTTCGGATTACGGATCAGGAACATCGTCGCCCCCAAAGAAAACGAGCAAATGAGGGCGATTGCTTATAGTATGGATTTGCTAATCCCTGGTTTATATGTGTGGCTCCCAGGATTTAATATTCGGATTGGCGGAAGTATCCCTGATGATTTACCTTACAAATATCCTGGTAAGATTCACAGTCTGGCTGGCATTGCTTTAGTATTACCTGGATACAAGATATTTACTACGTATCAGGGAACCTATGACCCTAGAGAAGCACCAAATACAAGGAATACCGCAATTTAACTCTAAGGTCATAGACTCCAGTCAATTTGAAGAAATGATGCAAAAAGCTGGTTACTTCATAATGGGAAGTTCTCCAGCGCAAGGTAACAGGATTAAAGTCTGGTGGACGCATACTGAATATCAAAGAGTTGAATCAATATACAGTCCAGACAAAACAAAAGTTATAACGGCGTATCACGTTTAGGCGAACTACCCTCACGCAGATGTCAAGCGCGGGAATACCTTTGAGAACTATTCAAGAAATATCTGGTCACAGCGACTTGGGGACGTTGCAGCGTTATCTGGAGGTTACGCCAGAGCAGAAGCGAAAGGCTGTTTCTGTGATTGGGTTTTAGATGGGCTAGATTCTGCTTATCCTAAAAATAAACTCCCATGCCCCGTCAACCTCGTGAAATAAAACCAGATTACTGCTACCACTGGGGAAGTAATTTTCTGCCCAAAGTTATTAAGCACAAAGGTAAAAAGACATCGCCAGGGCAGATGCGATTACCTTGGGTGGAATGGGAGTTTGAAGATTTGCCAGTCCGTGAGGTGGCTGAACAGTCTGTTGGGTTGGCGATAGAGGAACTTGAAATTTTACGTGTTCGTGTTTTGTCTGAACTGAAATTGGGTAAGCAAGCTACTGGGTATAAAACTGCTTAGAAGGTTCTGGGGGTAAATGAGCAATCGTACAGAAAGTTACGCTAAGGCTGTAGCCTTTACTGGATAAGCATTCTGCAAATCAATATTTTTCGCAATTCTCGATGTACCAATTAACCTATAGGTTATTTAGTACAGCTTTATTGTACGGCACAGTAAGGATTTGAGGCTTTTAAATTTCAGACAGATCAATTGGTACAGGTTTATAAGAGGCGATCGCAATATTCAAAAGGCTAATCAATTCCTTAGCGTAAGTTTCTGTTCGACTGCTCATTTCACCCCGTTCTCAATCGTTTCATTGCTGAACTAATCGGTTCAGTTTAGCTGTTTGGGGAATTCGCCAACGGTATCCGTATCTCGGCTCAAGACCTATTAAAGTTCAACCTGGCACGACGGGATTCTTCGACTTGTTGGTGGAGCGTAAGGGCATACGTAAAGGAAAGCAATTTCTTGAGAGAGAGCTATTCAAGTTCGACGGACAAAAATATGTTAGGGACTTCCAAAGAATAAATTATTCCAAGAAAAACAAGAGACAGTTTTGAGAAATGGAAACGACCAAAACCTTAATATCAAATGATGCAAGGTCGTGTCTCTTGAAAACGGTCGTTTTTGAGAATTCAAAATGCGGTCATATTTTCTGTTTTAATCTGTCCGCAATGAAACACGAAGCATTAAATTTATTTCTCTTGATATAAAAGTTGAACTCCATATTCACAAGAAATTTTTCTACAACCTCGCATAATAACTACAAGTTGATATGTATCGCTCTCTCTAACCAATAAACCTACTTTTGCGTTTGTACTATTACCCTTATCAGAATCAATTTCATTTCCATCACGGTCTAACAATAATAAATCAAGGTCTTGACATTCATTATCATCACAAGATGCAATCATATTATAATTATAACCTCTGGTTAAGTTATACTTGATAAAGGTATATGTATTACCAGGCAAAACATCATAGTATGCTTTTAAAGCCGCTTTATAATTCAAGGCTGATAAAGCTAGAGCTTGACCTACCAAAGAAGCTGTAATATTACCGTCGGCAGATAAAGCAACGCTAGCATTCAGGCTTAAAAGACCAATGGATGTTATCAGGGGTGCTACAATCCTTTTCAACATTATTCTTCCCTCTGTCAAAGTCTTTGTTATGAGTGATGCAACCTTCTTGATTGCTTCTTATTTGTGTTTCTGCACCCATTCAGTGTTTTTACGCAAGGGAAGAAGATCGTTACAAAAGTTTACTTTTGCTGGTCTAATGTTATAGTTAGATGCCTAAGCCAGGAAGTCCCTAAATTGTGTCTAGAAAATCTGACAAGCTCTGGCACCATAAAACAGATAAAACAGATCACCCATCGCTGATCTATCACCTCCATTGAATGTGACATTGCGATTACGCCCCCAACTAGGGAGATGTCCCTGAGGAGCATTTAACGTGAAATTTAAACTGGTGTTCCAACCAAGCTGTTCATTAAATTGATCGTATACATCATCAAAGACTGCACCATGATCTGCTTGCATACCTCCCAAACTTTCCAAAATAGCTGCTTGAACACTAAAGCCAAAGCGTCCATTGCTAGACTCTAGCCAAAGCTTGTTAATTTTATGTAGTTCTTTACAAGGAAACTTTTCTATCCAGTTTGAATCTTCACTTGGATTTTCTATACCTTCAAAATCAGATACTTTTGGTTTAGATACTTTACGAGAAATAGCAAGCATGATCTTATCAGTTTCTTGATCTGCTTCTTTCCATCTACCAGCAGCTAGAAGATTTTGTAATTTGGCATACTTTCCCTTCCCAAAAAATTTAGTGGCAGAGGTTACAATCACTTCAGAGTTATTAAAATATAGCTCTTTGCTTATTTCTTCTGGTAAGGCTATCACTGAGATGGGATATATAGCCTTAATTGCAAAGATTATCGTAGTAGATACAAATGTTAATATCAATCTCATATTAAATATCCTGAAGACGTGACTTGCACCACAATGCTAAGTGAGCCATTAGAGGAACTGCTATTGTTTCTTGATATTGTTCAATAAGTTCATCAACTTTTGATAAAAATTTAGATTTTCGTTCGAGAGAGTCAAGTGGTTCATTGGCTAATGAACCCATCTTAAAAAACAGTAAAGATTTTGATTCAAATTTATCTATAGCTTTTCGATAAGCATCTAGCACCTGATTCTTGTCATAATCAATATATGCTGATAGAAACAATTCAGGTTGTCCACCTCGGTTTAACTCTCTAAGAACTCCTAGAAATTTGACTTGACTTTCAGTAATACTAGATGGTTCTAGTCCGATTTCTTCAAACATTTCTCTTAGAAATGCAGGTAATAATTTATCAGCGCTGAATTCTTGTTGATAAGTTGGAATATCTGCTTTTGTTAGTGTTCCTGAAGCTGATGAACAAATTTGATTAGGACGAACTAGGGTATGGGCAGACCTCTTTTGGAGAATTAGAGTTCCATCTGATGTAAATATCAAAATATTGATTCCCAATATATTGGCTAATGGAGAGTCTTCAAGTTCCTCTAATTGATAATTGTTATCTCTGATGTGGACTTTCTCTCTTAATGAGATATGGTTTTTATTTAATTTTGCATCCAAGCAAAGGTTAGTTTGAACATAATCAAAGTAGTCAGATGTTTGAAGTTGAAACAAAATACATTTGGAATTTGTTGATTTTTGCTGAACTTTTATTGAAACAAGCCTGAGACAAGTCTCATTAAATAGTTTGCGTTTGTGTAAATAGATAAATTTTTTATAGAGTTTAAATATTTTCTCAGCTTCCAGACTCTCATCTATTTTAAATTTATGAGAAGTTAATTGAAAGTTAATTTTGCTTAAATCTAAATTTTCCTTTGTGTTATCAAAAACAATAACTTGTGGAAGTGATCGATAACATCCTTGATAGTAGATATTTAATAAACCAGTTTGGTTTTTATAAATTTCTTGCCAGTTTTCAAGTTTCCAGTCGAGGAAGAAATCAGAGAAAAACCACTTTGGTAATATTTTTTTTAAAATCATAACGGCTTATATCAAGTTAATTTAATTACTAGTGATTTTAATTACTTAGAAAACTTACCGCTTCTGCTTGTCACTCCGTCTCTGCGTCAACCTTAATTGTCAAGTTTTCTCTAAACTTGCTCTGACTAATAGTATCAGCTTTTTCGCAAACTTTTTTAATATGCTGATCACTTTTATCAGCATTCAAATTATGTTGTAAATAATCGCCTACCCAATCACAACTTTGTTGCATTACCTGATTTAAATCTGACTTCCATAGAGCAGCAGTTCGCTCTAGTTCTTCTAAATCTAAAGTCCACAAAATAACCGAATCATCCCTGCTGGCACTGGCAACAGTTTTACCATCAGGACTGAAACTAACATTGTCAGCGATGTCAGTGTGTCCCTCTAGAATTTTGAGTAAATCACCGTTTGTATTCCAAATTGTGATCCTTCCATCTCTAGTTGCGGCAGCAATTAATTTACCGTTGGGGCTAAATCTAGTACTGTAGACTTGGCCGGCGTAAATAGAGGAAACATCAATAGTGTTGAGCAGTTTACCATCTCGATTCCAGAGTTTAATAGTTCCGTCCCGACTAGAAGTAGCGATCATTTCACCATCAGCACTAAAGCTAACGTTAAAAACTTGATCAGAATGTTTGTTCAAGTTCAAAGACTTAATTTCTATTTCTGTACCTTTGAGATTCCAGAGTTTAGCCTTTTTATCTTTGCTAGCTGTAGCAATCATGTTACCATCTGGACTAAAAGTGATGTCGTAAATTCTGTCTTCATGTGCTTGAAAAGAATCTAATTTTTTACCGTCTCGACTCCAAAGCTTAACTTCTCCAGTCCAATCTGCCGTTGCAAATATCTTACCGTTGGGACTAAAACTTAAACTATCAACCCGGTTATCTTGAGAATTTTTAAACCCCGTCAGCGTCTTGATCGGTTTACCATCTCGGCTCCATAATCTCACAGTCTTATCTTTGCTCGTGGTAGCGATTATTTCACCATCCGGGCTAAACGTTACACTTGTCACTATGTCTTTATGCCCTTGCAAACTATTAATTACTTCACCATTACGATTCCATAGTTTAACAGTTCCATCTTGGCTAGCTGTAGCAATTGTTTTACCATCTGGGCTAAAGGCTACTCCCCAAACGTTGTCTTTATGTCCATTCAGCCTCTGAAGCTGGTGACGGTTAAAAGCCCAAAGTTTAGCAGTTTCATCGAATCCAGCACTAGCAATAGTTTTACCATCAGGACTGAAAACAACTTGATTCACTTGTCCATTGTGTCCTGTCAGAGGTGGTTTAAGTTCTTCACCATTGAGGTTCCAAAGTCTAACTGTCTTATCAAAACCAGCACTGACAATAGTTTGACTATCACGGTTAAAACTAACACTACTGACTTCATCAGTGTGTCCTTTGAGGGTCTTTGGTTCCTTGCCCTCTAAACTCCAAAGTTTGATAGTTTGATCCCGGCTAGCTGTAACTAGCATCTTACCATCTGGACTAAAGCTGACGCTGTTGACTGCATCATTATGGCCGCTTAAAATTTTCTTCTGTCCATCTTTGAGGCTCCACAGGCTGACTGTTTTATCCCAGCTTGATGCTGCAATGGTTCTTCCGTCTGGACTAAAAGTCACAGTGTTTAGTCCACCATCACTCTTATCTTTAGGTGCTGGAACCACAAATTCTCGAGGCCACTTACCAAACTTACTACCATCTCGATTCCAAAGCTTAACGGTTCCATCTTTACTGGCAGAGGCAATAATTTTACCATCTGGACTAAAGCTGACACTGTAAACCCAGTCTGTATGTTCTTTTATAGTTTTTAGTAGCACCCCCTGACGATTCCAGAGTTTGATAGTTTTATCAAAGCTAGCAGTGGCTATTGTTTGGCTATCTGGACTAAAGCTGACGCTAGATACAACACCTTCATGTCCTTCCAGGGGTTTTAGTTTTTTCCCCTCACGACTCCAGAGTTTGACAGTGTTATCAGCACTAGCAGTAGCAATTAACTGATTATCTGGGCTAAAGCTCACACTCCAAACTTCATCTTGATGTCCATCTAGACGATTCTGCTCTCTAACTTGAAACAATGCCCATTGCAGAGCTTTCTGTGCTTGTTTCCATGTTTTATCATTAGGCTCTACCTGAATTTGCTTTGTTAGGATTGGTTCTGCTGCCTTCATTGCTGAAAGTAAAGCATCAAATGGCCGGCCTGAATTTCTCAGTACATCAGATGAGCCACTCAAAGCATTAATTTGGTCTTCTAAGGCGACAACTGCTGCTTGTCTAGATAACCAAGCGATACCAGCAGCAGCTGAAATAATCGTAAAAATAGTGCTAAGTGTAAAGATAGTGATGTTTCTACGCCGATGCCGGAGTGTAATACTTTGCTCAATAAATTCCTGTTCTTCTCTACTCAATTCGAGGTATCTGTCTCGTAGCCAGTTTTCTGCTTCGATTAGAAATTTCCCTCGCAGTAAACCTACATCATCCCTGTTATTTTTTTTCCATTCGATGATCGATGATCGTAGCCTTTCTTGCCAGGTGCGAAACTCTCGATCAAGATCCAGCCAAATTTTTAGTAGGAACCATTTTTCGATTAGCGCTTCATGAACAATTTCGACAATTTCTTCTTCGATGAGTTTGCCATTGTTATCTAAAACTAAGTGATTATTAGTTGTTACAAGCCGAACATTGGCTAAATGTTGAATTAAATCCCAATTTTCTTCACCTATCTGCTTACGATTCGCTATCCGTCTAGTATCTGGAGTTCCTTCTCCTGAGTTTCCTGGGCGCACAAGTTGAACAAAGATGCGTCTGACTCCTTCTTTTTGTTCTTCATTGAGTTGATCAAAGACCTGATCTGCATAGTGAGCGATCGCTTCTTTGATTCCTCCTAGCTGTTTGTATGCATCGTGCGTTAATTGAGCATCCTGTTGTTTCTCCCATAGCTGCGTGAGAGTAAACTCCACCAAAGGCAAGTATCCTGGTTCCATGACCTTGCCATTCGGCATAATCTCCTCTAATATCAACTCTGTTAATCCAGATTCAATCGTTACACCAAATAATTGGGCTGGTTGAGTAATTGCCTGTTCCAACTCAACAGGATTCATTGGCCCAAGCATCTGATCGGCAATGGGAATGACATCAGCAAAGGAACGGTCAGAAAGAGCATAACCAAGAAAGTCCGCCCGTAAAGTCAGCACCAGAGTCAGATGTAAATTGTGATGGTTAACAGTTTTAACTACTTCTAATAATCGCTCTAAAAAACTCTGGCACTCTTGTTTTGAACAAAGGGTATAAAGTTCCTCAAATTGATCTATCACCATTAAAAAGCGAGTACCAGGATTATTCCAAATAATCCGTTCGATCGCATCTCGCAGCGATTCTGGTTCTTGTCGTAAATCAGCAGCTAGTTTGCGAGTTTCCCTGAGTCGATCATTCTCACTGTCTAGATTTAGTTCTAAGTGCTGAATTAGCTTAAATGCCAGAGCATGAAAGGGGCGATCGCCAGGACGAAAATCCAGAGTCTGCCAATTGCCTTGCGAACACAACTTAGGGATTAGTCCAGCAAATACTGCTGAGGATTTACCGCTTCCTGATGGGCCAATCACCGTGACTAAACGCTCTCTGTGGACAGCATTTTCTAGCTGTTGAGTAAAGTTTTCTCTGCCAAAGAAGAATGGTGCATCCTCCTTTCGGAAAGCAAACAAGCCACGATAGGGGGAGATGTTGGTAGGCCGTCGTCCCAACGCTGACCACTTCATCGGTGCAGATGCAGCATTTTGGCAGAGTATAGGAATCCAGCTGGCACAGGGATACTTATCTTCTAAACCGTGCAGCCGTTGGCGTGCGTCTCGTACTGCTGCATCTAGAGACCGCCCATCGGCAAAAGCACTAAGGAAGTGCTTCAAAAACTCCCGTGCTACTTTATCTTCCACAGGTTCCCGCATAACAATTATGTAGGGAATGTGTAAATCTTCTAGCTGATATGCTAGCCCCAATCCATCACAAGAATTAAATATTGCCAGCTGCAACCCGTGTCGAATAGCTTTTTTGAGACCATACTTCAAATCCGTAATTGTCAGAGTGTCCGGGGGGGTATTTTGATTAATCTCTATCTTCCCCACTTCTTCTAAAGTTTCACTGTGACCAGCAAAATACAAAATATCCCAAGTTTGTTCCCATAATTCATCATTGATTTGATAACGCTCTGGCTGTTGCAGAACTCTGATTTCTGACCTTGGTAATTGCTTTAAAAATTCCAGGTCTTGCTCGGACTTAATACCTTTGGTATTACCCACAATAGCCAATATTCTAACTTTATCTTCAATAGTGGGTATATTATTTTTGGCTACTTTTTCAGACTCTGGATTACTCAGGGCTACTTCTCCCATTGAGTATTCCTCAATCAAGTCCCACAGATGCCAAGGGATGCGTCGTAGATTAACTAACTTAGTGGCATTTTGGTTGCGAAGGCGAAGCAGTACCCGCACTTCTTCTGAGGATGTATACTTCGCTAGCAATTTGTCTCGGATACGGCGAAATGACTCAGATTGGTTTAGCCAGTTATTTAGGTTCCGGCGCAATACATCAGCTTTTTCTTGGGAGTCTTCAATCAGAGGCTTAATGGAAACTTGTTTAGTTTGTGATGATGGAATTTTTATCCGTCCCCTCTTTAGCCACGCTAATTGTGATAACTGCCAATCTCTATAAAAATTGAGCATTTCTGGCTTGGGAGGCAGTTCACCAATGGTTTCAGAAGTAGGGCGTTTATCTCCCCCTTCACCGATTTCAAGAGTGGCTTTAAAGCCTTGCTCAAAATCACCCTCTAAACTTAGAACAAATAATTGGCTCATTGTTGATATCTGTAGTTCTTACGTATATGGCTAGAGTCACAACATGGGCAATTCACATTCAAGCACCCACTAATTCATACTCCATTATGCAACGCCCGCCGAGTTTGGGTTAATGAGATGATGAATTAAGATTTATTTGCTAATTCTCTGCAACGAAAAACGACTCTGTTACACTGGCGTTTTCTAAAGAAACAGCAATACTGAAAAGGTCTCCTGGTTCAGCGGTAAACTTCAATTGGATATAATTATCAGACCCTCTAGATTGATTATCCAAAACAGCAGTTCCATTTTTATCAAGTATTTTCATTTGTACACTTTCTGGTAGATAGAATTGATCCTTAATTGGATGTAACTGTACAATCAGGTCTACTTCTGTTTCATTAGTCACCCTTGGTATTACAATTAAAGCTAGTGAATGAGAAACAAGTTGCATACCTAAGTCTATTTTTCTAGCTCTTATGATGTCAAATTCTGGTGATAATAAACCTGACTGTCGGTTTCTTGCACTACCAAAAGCCAGTTCTATCTGTTCTTCGCTTAAAAGTTCCTTCAAACCCAGCCAACCCGCTTCAAAAATTCCCTCAAACCATTGACGCAGTTTTACTGGTTTTGGTTGTCTAATATGACTCAGATATTCTGAAAACTCTGCAAGTATTCGCAACTCCCTAATAGGTAGAATACCTTTTTTTTCGGATACTGTTGTGGCGAATCCTATAATTTTCGCCTGTTGCAATGATTCGTTCAGATGGACAACCATATAGCCAATTCGGTCTGACCAAACATCTGGTGGTACATAACAAACCTCTGCATCTGATAGCACCGGACGACACTCTAACTTGCCGTAATTTTTTACCTCTAAATCTGCCACATCTGTAAAAGTTAGCATTACTTTATCATGACTATCACTTTGATCGAAATCCGTATCTAGTCCCATGCATCGCAGATAAAAATCTACTGCATGTACGGCTAAAATATTGTGATAGACTTTTCGGGCTTTCTCGGCAGTAAATTGTGCTTGAGATAACTGTTGTGCTATTCTATGCGCTTCCAAAGGGATAGGGACTGTAAAAGTCAATGCTTCTATCATGCTACTAATTTCCATAATTGAAAAATTACCTCGCCAATTAACTAAATTTTTGTATTAATCTTGTAAGTATTCCTGAAAAGTAGAGCGAAATTTTTTTAGGCAACGATTAAAAAAACTAGAAAGGGTTTGAATAGAATCTATCTGCCATTTATCTGCCAAATATTCCCAAGTTTTATCTCCCCACACTTTCTCCAACGCAACAACTTTAAAATTCACATCTGGTCTTCCTGTGATGTGTGCGTTACTGAACACACTATCTGGGTCTGATTCGATCAAATCTCGCAGTTGTTTTGATTCAAAAGCCGCTTCTTCTTTTTGCCAAAATATTTCTAAAATTTCTGCGTTATCTAGGGAGACTATTTTAATTCCAGACTGCTTCTCATCTGTTATGTTCTTGCTAATTTTTGGTAATTTTGTGATGCCTTGCTTCATATATTTATCGCGTACATCACTAAATCTTTTAGATAGCAAAAAATTAACCCAAGTCATTAGGTGACCACGACTTGGGTCGTATTGGTGAATATTCAGGCACACATACAGTAGAGTTTCCTGAATTGCCTCGTTATATATGTATTTATATAAACCAGGCGAAAATGAAAAAGATCCGTTGTTGAAATGATAAAATTTATCTGCTATTTGAATAGCTTCAACTAACAAATTTAAAGCCAGCCTTCGTTGATTACTATCAGGTGCGGCATTTTTGGCTTCTTGAGCTATCTGATTAATTATTATGTTATCGCTCAATATTGTTTTCAAAGCTCGATGCCGCAGAGAATTTGCCCATTCTCTTATGGGTATGCGTTGTGGATTATAACCATCTATATTCTGGCTAATGTCGTGCAAAAGTTGCTTTTGTAAGTCCAAAGAAATTTTTTGCACAACAAGAGGAAATAATTTCGACGGACGACAAAATCTGTGTGATCTCATTATTGCATCAACTAGTTCACTCAGAGCTTGCTGTCGTTCCTGACTTTGTGTTAGGTACTGTTGTATCCTATTAACTAACTGTTGAAGTTGCACATCAAAATCAGGTAAGTCACTTGGGAAAGAGTCAACCATACTAAATTCTTCCAAAGCTTTCAAGATACAGTGTTTCTAGAAATAGTATCAATTGATACTGGTTAACCCCGATTAGTTCAGCAAATTTAAAATTGCACTCCCGACTGATAATGGGGAATGAAACTTTGAACCTCTAATCATCTTTCTGACTGACTGGCAAAACTTTATGCAAGTCCTAATTTTTTTTTACAAAACTTTACACTTAAATCTACAGCTACTCCTATAACTAATGAGGATAAAAGTGGCGTAAAAACTACGGGGTATTTCTGAAAGATTAGTAAGAAAGTTGATTTGGTAAGTTTAAATTTGATTAAAAAACGTTCTTATCAGGGTTTCAGATTTTGCTCTGTTGAGAGTAATAGAAGAGCGTTAGTTATGATTTGGCGCATCTGTGCAAAAAGCAGAAAGCTCTTGCTCCTTCTGCTGCCTAAATCATAAGTCTTCAACCGAACACGATACGACAACATCAGGAAATAGTTAAATAGCCTTTGGCTGAGTCCCATCAGCCAAAGGCTGTCAACAATCTAAACGAGATTTAAATTATGACCAAGAAAATCAGTAGCGCCTTTAGCAAAGGCGTACTATCTCCTATTTTAGTTATTTTAGTGTCTGGTTCCCTTTGTTTAGCAATGATTGATAAGGAAAACCGACCTGCTTACTTTGATATGGTCAAGGTTGCAGTAGGGTATTCCTTCGGCGCAATGAGGTTCCAAGGAAGTGGAGATTCCAGTAATCAAGATGAAGAGGATAGCGAACAGCCTGATGAACAGGGGTGAAGCATCAGGAGCTTAACCGCTTCCATCTGCATCTCGGCTCAATACCTGAATGGCATGAAAGTGCAACTGCGCTCGCTAGTCCTGAACTGGCAGCTGCTTTTAATGCCGAAACTGATGAAGTCCCATTAACCAAACCATCTGCCGGGAGTGCTGCGTGAGAATCCTTCCCCTGCACCCACACCGTAATTCTTACCGATAAAGAAGAACCGGAGGTTTCACTTAAGCGATGGTCTGATCAGTTATTTTGCTCTAATACTTTACTGATTCAAACCTCACTTATAGCGAATTTCTCCATGTAACCGAATGTGTTCAACTAACCGCTTGGTTTCCCCACCAGCTAATTCTAGTTCCCTGAGATTCCCCACCAAAATAAACAATTCCTTAGCGCGGCTAACGGCAGTATTCAGTAAATTTGGTTTGCGGTTGAGGAACCAAAAACTATGCTCTTGGTGGCACTGGTAAGGAGAGAAGATGATGGCTGCTTTCTCTCCTCCTTGAAAGGTGTGAACCGTGCCAATATCATCCCAAGAAAAGTTTCGCCAACGGTTAGAGAGTCGATACTTGAGCGCGTTAGCTTGCTGCGAAAACGGCGACATCACCCCAATTGTTTTTGAGTTGTCATCCGAGTTAGTAGAGTACCCATGTTTTAGCAAGGACGCAATTATAGTTTCTACAGCATCAATTTCTTCTGGATTAGTGTTATGGGTGTGGCTTCCCTCGACATGGTAAGCCAGCAGATGCTTGACTGTTGCAGTCTGGTCATAATCTGAAAGGATTTGCAGACCACCGGGATAGTTGGGGCTGCAAAACTGAATAATGGGTGGGGTGCAACGGTAATGATTAGAGAGAATAATGCCATTGCCATTATCTCCTTCAGTACCACTAGCACCAGCAGCACGATGATAAGCGGTAGCCGTGTATTTAGCGGTGGGGGCATAGCGATAATAATCTTCATTCCTCATGCCCCGATCCAGAAAGGCAGTTTTGAAATATTGCTTGATGGTATCGTCGCTCATATTAACGATAGGCTCAATTTGTTGGGGGTCGCCTGCTACTACTGCCTGTTGCGATCGCACCAGCAAGGGAAATAATTGATGTATAAGAGTTGTCCCTGCCTCATCTACCAGTGCCAGCTTGATGATATTGGGCTGAAGAATTGGCAACATATTACGCATTGATTGAAGGGTGGAGGTAATGACAGGGAAAATCAAGCTCAAGTCACGATAGATGGCATCACCATCAGTTGAAAGTTTTAGTAATGCCTCTCCATCCCCTGCTAATACACTGCCGTAAGTTTCTAATGCCCTCATAACGCTATGCTTGCGTCGGAGGACTTCTTGCAACAGAAACGCCCAGGCACATTGAAATAGGGATTGCTGCAATTGGTGGTAGTCACGGTAAAAACGACACAAGAAATCCGTTTGAGGGTAAGTATCAAGTTGCTTTTGGATTTGTTGGTTTTGAGCTTGCTTTAACTCTAGTTCCTTAGTTAAAACCGCTATTTGGTTTTGAATTTCAGTTACTTCCAGGTTTAGATTGCGCCATTGCCGTGAGAAACCGATTTTTTGGTTAACAGAGGTGATTGCTATAGTTAAACTAGAGGGGTCAATGGGTATCTGAAAGGAATGCGCTGTAGCCAAGGTGTTTAGAACAGCCGCGTTAACTCGATTCGCCAATCTGCGGAAAATTCGCTGATCGGTAGTAGCATTAAGCCAGTTCAAGGCGCGTTTTGTAATAGAGTCAGAATCTTTGGGCAGTTCGCGTTCTGCTTGGAATAACGCAATTTGTATCTGTTCGTAAGCCTCAATGGGAAAATTTTCGTAAGCAGCCAAACTTGATAGCTGTTCAGTTAGGGCTTGTAAGGAGGCAGACTTAGCAGCAATATCGTCATTGAGAGATTGGATTTCTTCATTCAGTTGCGATCGCCGTTCGACATCAATAACTTTTTGAGCAGTATTCAAGCGGTCTTGCTCTTGGAGTTGCTGAATTTCACTTTCTGCTTGCAGCAATTCAAGTTTGGCTTGTTGCCAAGAATCCTGATCAAATTCAGTATTACGCAGCCAATCTTGGGTTGATTGCAGTTTGGGTAAGGTTTCCTTACGGATATTAGTTTGGTTTCCGCCTGAAAGATAAAACTGTTGAACAGGAGAATTTATAGCCAGTCGTTGTTGGAATTTTTTAACGGTACTGTTATTAGCGCCGACAAAGAATATTAAATTATTTACATCATCTTTACCGTGAACAAGTCGTAACGCCCGATTTACTACTTGCTGTGCTATGAGGTGCAGAAATACTTCTGTTTTTCCAGTTCCGGGTGGCCCACAAACAGCAGTTAGTAAGTTCTCTTGGGCGTGTTTCAGGACAGAGGCTTGAAATTCATCAGGCGGATGGGAGGGAAAAGCACCCCAGAATATCACCTCATCTCTGGGCGATTGTGGCTGACCCCAGAGGTACTGCATAGCTGGGTGAGTTTCAGTTAGCCATTCAGCCTTAGATTCAGGTTGTTGCAGTTCCTTTAGGATTTCTTGTATGTCTTGCTTGAGAAGGGCGTTATAGGGTGTAAAGTCGCAGCGAAGCAAATAAGGTTGTCGAGAGGTTTTGTATTTTCCTTCGGGTAAGTCCACCAGTTCAAGAAAGTCTCGAAGCGTTGGGAATCTTCCTTTAAAAGTGTCTTCTAAAAATTTTCCAATTCCTGAAGCAACAATCAGTGATTCGGCTTGCTCCTCCTCTAGCCCGTACAGCCGCATCAAATTAACAACCACAGGCTGAAACTCGTATTCGGTCAAGTCCCAGCCAGTTTTGCGGTAATTACCTTTAAAGATGGGTGAAATATCGATGGTGAACAGAGGCAAGTATTTCAGCTTTTGGTCTTTGCCCTTGCCGTTGATTATATAGATTTGTGGGAAAGCAACAGCCATCTGAACATCATTTTTGTTCCCTCTTTTAGCTGCTTGTTGCTGTTGCTGGAATTGCGTAAATACTTCGCTATCTAACAGTAGCTTGTTCCCAACAAGCTGCACTCCCTTATCTACTACTTTTGAATAAATATCTGAAGAACGCTCGACCTCAGCTTGAGTCAGTTCTTCTAACCTGATGTAGCCTAGCCAGGATTGTACTATCTGGATAAGTTTTTCTGACTCTAGCATGAGGACTTAAACTTAAAAAGGAACACAAGCTAAGTATAAAAAATATTTGAGCCTTTTGCCTTCTACGTCCTGGTTTTGGTATGTCAGGTTACTCAACATTTGTCAGCGTCTCCAGTTGTGCAAGTAGTTTCTCTATTTGCTTGCGCTTCTTGGGGTCTGACCAAATATGCGATTTTCTTAGTTTGGTAGTCGCAGCAGTAAAGCGCTCTCTATAATCGTTCGACTCGGTGTTTGCGGTAGAGGCTGGGGTTTTCTTCTCAAGAATGCGCTGTCTGATTTCACTTAAAGACCAGTTGTTAGCAAGAGCTTGTTCTAAAAATGCAACGCGCTCATCTAATTTCTGAATCTGGGCGATGGCTTTGGCTTTGGTGTACTCAAGTGAGCCTTCCCTTAGCGCATCAAGGATATCTTCTGGGAGGTTGAGCAAGGGTAGACGGTTCTTAACAAAAGATTCCCAGGTCATTAAGCCCAAGCCTTCAAACACTTCTTTAACGATTTTGAGGTCTGGGTTTAATGGCGGCTCATGATTAAGGGCTGAATCATCAGTTTCGGTTTCGCCCATAACGTTATGGGTAGATAGCTCAATATCACCTTCATCGTCGCTGATAACGTTATTAGTGGACTCAGTTTCAACTTCGCCCATAACGTTATGGGTAGGTTCATCACCTTCGCTATCGTGTGCGCCCATAACGTTATGGGTAACTGTAGATGCTTTGTTCTGTAAGCGTTGTAGACGATAGAGTAATGGCGGTATCTCCTCAACACTTCGACCTAGCTTGAGAGACAGAAGTTGCAGGATACCTTCAGTTTCTTCAACTGGGTTGAGGTCTTCTCGCAGTAAGTTTTCTATAAGTGCAAATTGAAAAGCTGCGTTGTCGTCTAACTCTCTAATGACGACGGGGACAACTTTCAGTCCAATACTTAAGGCAGCACGATAGCGGCGTTCTCCTGCTACTAATTCGTGTTTCTCTCCATCAAGAGGGCGTACCAACAAGGGCTGCAAGATCCCATGCTGTTTGATGGATTCAGTTAACTGCTTTAATGCCTCGGAGTCAAAGTAACGACGCGGTTGATTCGGCGGCAGAATAATCTGGTCTAATGGGATGCTCACTTGAGAATCGGCATTAATAACGCCTGTAGTGTCCCAAGGTACATCAATTTTGCTTTTGAGAGGTTGGCTTGCTTTAGTAGTGCGTCTCATTTTAAGGATTCTAAACTAACGGCTATTTTTTTCAAGATTGCAACAGATGGGTGCTTTGGTTCGTAAACTGCAAGGGGCATTCGCTCCTCTGAAGCATCAACAAAAGCAGTGGAGCGAGGAATGGGCGCAAAGACAGTTCCAGCACTTGCTAATTGTTCGGTGATGGCTGCTAGGGTACGAGTGTCCTGGGAGTTACGGGCATCGTATTTTGTTGGTACAAATCCGGCTATTTGCAATTTGCGGTTTGGTTTATTGCGTACTGTAGCGACCGTTTTTAGTAATTCGCCTGTTCCCTCAAAGGCTTTGAAATGGGTTTCCAGAGGCACGAGAACATGAGTGGCTGCTACAAGGGAGATGTAACTTAGTAGCCCTAAGCTGGGAGGGCAATCTATCAAGATAAAATCGTAATCTTCTTGAATCGGTTCGATGGCTTCTTTCAGGCGAAAATCGCGCATGGAAGCACTAACCAATTGCATTTCTGCCGTACTCAGAGAGATGTTAGCAGGTGCTAAATCCATGCCGTGAATCCCCTCAAGAATTGGCAGAGGTTGTTCATCCACAATGGCATTGTTGACAGTTTGCTCTAAATCCCTGGGAACCAAGCCCATAAAAATGGTTAAGCTGGCTTGAGGATCTATGTCGATGAGCAGAACACGATGACCCAGTTGTGCTATTTGGTAGCCCAGGTTTTGGGTAAGGGTGGTTTTGGCAACACCTCCCGCCTGATTAAAAACTGCGATGATTCGGCTCATAAGTGAGTTGGTTTACCTGCACCGTTACAACTTAAGATAACGGTAATATGTCAATTGGCAATGTTTATTTTTGTTTTGGGTAAATCTCACCACCAATATACAATTCATACCAAGTTTTATCTCTAATTCCAGTAAAAGCTAATTTCTGCGATCGCTTATGCAATTACGGTATGGTTATTAAAATTGAGCCTCAAGTTTCTCGGTTGCGTGCCAACTTGATTGCAAGTCATGTCGAAGGTCTAAAGCAAGAGCGCTCGTACCATCACTCAACCCAAACCAGGCAACTTCGAGCCTACAAAAAAAACAACCTAGTTATTGCGTTCCTGAGATCGTCCATCGCTACTGATAGTAGGCACTTCGTTTTGTTCGGTGTACTCAGTGATGAGCCGCGCTATCACGTCTGTCATCTCTTCACCCTTGAGCGCACAGGTAGCTTCGAGCTTATCACGTAGTACCTTGCTGATTTTGAGCCGTTGCTGTTTTTGTAACGTTATATGGGATACTACTACACTCCCGCTTGTAACCACTAATGCCAACGCTGACGGAATTAGTGGCACCCATCCGCCTTGCAAAAACAAAGTAACGCAGATTACTACTAAACCAAGTAGAGTTGTCCCTCCCACCACTAGCAAGAGCAAAGGATCTTGTAGTCGCCATGCCAGTACACCTCCCACCAAAGACCAGCCCCAGATCCATAAAAAATCACCCCCTACAGGCCAATACCAAATCAAGGGTCGCCCATCCAACACTGTACTGATGAGTTGACTTGCTATCTGTGCATGAATAAGCAAAGCAGGCATTCTGGGTGGTTGATCTGGCAAAGCGCTGTAGGGTGTATAAAAGCTACTTTGAGGGAAATTAGCTGCTGTAGTGCCAATAATTACAAGGCGATCTTTGATTAAACTGGGTTTGACTTGTCCATTGAGGACTTGTGTGAGGGTTACTTGGTCAGCGAGGCTGTTGGGGTGATGGTAATTTAATAATATTTGATAGCCCCCCGCATCCAGATTTTGGTAGCCGCCAGAATTAGGTTGTAAACGTGGAAACAGGATTTTACCTAACTGAAAATCTCCTTTATTTGTGAAATTGTATTCAATACCCTGTTTTTCCAGATAGTTAATTGCTATGAGCGCACCAAACGCAAATGATGTTGTACATTTTTTTTCTGGAGAGTAAACAAATAACAAACTGCGGCGGAGAATTTGGTCGTTTTCATTGTCAGCAACCACATTGCTAAACCCAACATTACCTATAGGGAAATTTGGCGGTGGTGGAATTTCATCTCTACCCAAGCTGCTAAACAAACAGGTGCTGACGATGTTATCTTGATTTTGCAAATTAGCTGCCAAATAGTTGTTTTCTGGTTGGGAAAGATATAAACCAACAATTCGCGGTTGATAAGACTCTATTTTTTTTAATAGCTGATTGATTCTACGATCTGATAGAGTCCCTTTATCTTGTTTAAGATCCTCGTCAGTGATTTTTATTAGCAAAATTCGCCGATCAGGTGCTTCTGCCGGACGCGATCGCAACATTTGGTCATAAACTCTCAACTCCCAAGGCTGTAGCACTCGCAGCTGCCGCATACCTAGTGTCAGAAGCGCTACAACTACACTTGTAAGAAGCACCATCTGAACTGTCAATGCTTTTAAGGGAACTGGCAGATGTTCTTGAAGCCACCTGTTATCAAAGACTTTACTATATATCAAATTACGTACACACAAGCTATCGTGTTCTCGGCGCACGATACCTGAGAGTTTGAGGTGGGACTTGGCCGACGACTGCTCCTCATCAAAGACAATACGCTTTCCACGGAGGATCTCGCGGTAAGTATTTAAGACAGCGAACAGATTAGGTGCCCGTTTGGTAAGCATATCCTGCACGAATTGCAAGTTATTGTCTTGCTTGCTCATTGCGCCAAAGAACGTGCTGTTTACAACGCGGTCAACTTCGGCTTTAGACCAATTGCTTTTGCCTTGCTCTGTTATAACGTGGCAGAGACGCTGGGTTAAATAGGGGTGTCCGCCTGTCCACTTCAGTCCCCACTTGAGTATCTGCTCTGATTGTTCAGGTGGTAAACCTAGTCCATCAGCAAAAGGTAGTGCTTCCTCTAACGTAAAATCGGTTAACTCTACGCGCTGTCCAATATTGAAGGGTGTCCGCTTGGAGTCGCGGATCAGATCGCCTGGTGTTGCCACACCAATCAACACGAAGGAAAGACGCTGAAATTCAGGTATGCGGGCACGGGCAACGTATAGATATCGAATAGCTGCAAAAAAGTCATCGGTGAAGTCGAGGCTGAGAGTGGTGTCAATTTCATCAAAAAAAATCACCACAGGTACCGCAATTTCAACCAGCAACATTTCCTCAAAAAACGTGGTTAACCGTTGAGTAATGCCCAAATGCTTAAGAGACTGCCACCACTGAAGAACATCGGTATCCAGCATAAGTTGATCGGCAATGATGGTGAGCAAACCTAGATACCATTCTTCAGCAGTAACCTGTACCCCTAGCTGAGTCAAATCAATAATTACCGACTGGATACCTTCATCAGCTAGTTGTTCAGCAGTCCGCACCATCAAGCTAGACTTGCCTACCTGCCGTGGAGCAAGAATATAAGCAAAAGTTCGGGCACGACAAAGTGCTAAGAGTTCCTCATCGGCTTGACGAGGAATATAAATACCATCGCCAGCCTGTACAGTCCCGCCAACAGTATAAATACTTGGTTCAGCCACGCAGGTTCTCCCGAAAATACTCCCCATAAAGCTGACAACGGGGCATTACTAGCCGCCCTTGGCGATGCACTAGACCCGCACCCCGCAAACGAAAAAAAACACGCTCATCCTCACAGGTATTCTGGCGCATCACTTGCAGCATCCCTTGCACTAATTCAGTTTTGTTATGCAACCGGAACAGATGGTTACGCAGATGATTACCAAAAGGGCCATTATCAGCCGTAGCATTGGCAAACAGTTCACTGCTAGAAAGGCGCTGGCTAGCAACTGAGTACAATGCCAGCCTGACTAAATAAGGATGTCCGCCCAGCAATGCTATTAATTGCCGTTCTTCGTTGAAGTTGAGGGGGGAACCATGACGGCGGTTGAGGTCGGCAACCTGTTCTGTTGTCAAATCTTCTAATTCGATGATCACTCCCACATTAAAGGGTGATTGGTTAAGATTATCAATTAATTGGTAAGGCTCAGTCGATGTTACCAGCGCTAAATCTAGCTTTTTCCACATGGGAGTAGTTGCACGGCTATTGTGCCAGCTTCTCAGCATCCCAAAAAAATCTGAACGAAATTCGCTATCAAAAACACTTTCTACTTCATCCATTGCAAACACTAAAGGCTTACCAAAATCCTTCAGAAGATATCGGCCTACATAGCGAGTACAACGTTGGCTATTACCTAAAGGCATCTGCCAATACTCATCTACTTTATCTGCCATTTCTAATTCATCAGTTAGCCAAGAGCAAAACTGCCTAAAGAAGCTGTCAGCATTCTTTAAAGTGGCTTTGTCAAATAATTGAAAATCTAGAAATGCTACCTGCTTACCTGCTGCCACAGCAGCATCAATAGTCCGAATTAATAGGGAACTTTTGCCCATCTGGCGAGGGCCTTTGATGGTAATAGTCACACCCTGCCGCTTAATTGCTTCTAGGGCAAGTGGGTCTGATGACCGTTCCACGTAAAATTTCGATTCACAGTCCATCGTCCCTTCTGGCATTTCCAGGGAAATCGGCTGTGCAGAAGGAAAAGGCATTGCCAATGATGGTGAAGGGAGACTCTGGAGGATGTCAGCTTTTGCTTGTATTGCACCGATACTTAACTGACCACCACAAATAGCCTGATTTAATTCGGCAATTAAGCGCGGTGTATCCTCCATCCCTTGCCAAAATGCCCAGTTTATATTATTTAAGTAAGCACTCAGGGGATACTGAAACGGTTCCCGATATGCCAACCGCACTGGCAGAATCCCAGGTTTCCCTCCCTGTAATTGCGCTAAGTTATGCGCCATCCTAATTTCTGCCTCTACCATCTCGCTATGAACTGACTGTCCTGACAAGAAGGTAATGAGAAAATCTGCTTGGCGGATTTCTGCTTCAATGCGTTCAGCCCAACGTGTACCCACTAACATCTTTTGGTCAATAAATACCTGATGTTGCTGTGCTAATGCCTGGAAGACTTGCAGCGCCGCTGATTCATCAGGATCTACATTCCGCTTGTAACTGATGAAGATACGTTTAGTGTGTAATCCTTGCTCAGTATTAATTGTGTTTTTTTGATGTTTGAGGACTGGCGTTGCTGATTCTGGGATATTCTCTAAGGCAATAGATACACAACCAAATTTGTAAGCATCCTGGTAGGTTCTTCCAGCACCGAGGGCATCATAAAATCCTACAGTAAACTTAATTGCTGCCTTATCTCCTATGGCTTGATTCATGCCCACAACATAATTAATATGTTGTTGAATTGCCTCTGCTTGCACCTCACTGTAACAGGCATTTAATAATACACACTCAATCCCTTGAAATAGAGAAAACAACGTTGAGAGTGACTCACTACTCACCAGTTGCATTTTCCCCGTGTTATCTTCAAGAGCTAAACCTTGACTTCCTCCCCCATGTCCCGAAAAATGAATAATCTGAGGATTATGATCTAGAAGGGCGCGGCGTAAATCATCTGGACGTACTGCCCATTTAGTAATAATTTCAAACTGCTCCCGAATTTTGGCACGCTCCAACCCTGCCTGAATTTCTCTGACTTCTTCATCCAGACGCAATCTACCCGTATCTGTGGGATTAGCCGACAAAATCAGGATTTTTTTCACAGTTACGTCAATTATTGTACACAGACTTTCTCTAAAAGCAGTCTACTACATCTCATTTAAAAATAATTACGCCTCTTTACGGGGTGAAATGAACAGTGATTCCGAAAGTTACGCGCTTGGACTTGATGAGCATGACAAGTGCTACAAAATAATGCAATCACACTACAAAAAAGACTAAAACCTCTTTTGTAGTCTTTAGAGTGACAAAAAATTATTTGTGGGGTTTCATCGAGTTTTAAAGATTCAAGTTTTGTGATCGCTGCCAGTAATCAAAGCATTCCTTCCAGGATTTAAGAACTCGTGGCTCGGAGTCGGCGTTAGCGGAGTGGCTCTTGCGGGCTAATTGATCTAGTTAGCTCGACCAGTAATCTTTCTGCCCGTAAGAGCCACCGACTCCGAGAGCGAAGCGGTCACGAGTTCGTCGGGTCAACGCGAGATTACCGACTAAAACCCCTAGAGCGTTGCTTTTGCTCCACTATCTCTTGCTGCTGCTGTTCTTCAACAAGAATCTCATTCCAAGTTCGCCCACTAGGTGCAATTCTTTTAGCCTGGGGCAGCATTGACTGAACGACTTGGGCCGCTTCATTGCCAAGATCATCATTATTAAATGCCACCCCAATTCTGCTGATATTTTTGAGAAGTTCAAAGGGCAAGTGATCCAGGTCATCCACGTACCAGTTCCTTTTTATCAATAGACATCTTGCCCTCTAAAGATTTTCTATGTGCAGGTGGCGAAATCATACTAATTTTTTTGGCTGACGAAAAACTTCGCACCCGAAGCATTAATTAACTCGAATGGAATTTATAAGGTATTTACAAGGATTCTTTCTTTAAAGGCATTTATAAGGTTTTGCAATGGCATTTCAATGGTATTCCAATGGCAAATATAAGGATTTACTGTTGCCAAAAATCAAGATTTTTCAAAATCTGGTTATTTTGCCAAAAATAAGGTTCTGCAATGGCATCTCCAAGGTATTTACAAGGTAAACATAAGGTAATAAGAAGAATTTCGACCCCAAAAACCTCATTTACCACCCTGATTTCTCCGCCAAAAATTTCTGACCAAAACTTCCGCACAGTACGCCAATTTTGGCGGCCAGTTTTTTTGAACCAAAACTGAAAAACTTTGAACCAACGTCAAAAAACACTACTAAAGAACTACTTTTGTAGTATCAAAACTGCACTCCACTTGTGAGCTACACCAAAGCTATGCTGCAAACACCACTTATTACATAGCTTTTATGTAGATTATAAGTATTGAAATAGTAGTTCTAAATACCTTGCCCAAGTCGTAGCTGTTGGGTAGCTCAACTGGTGACACACAGCTACCAGTTGAGTAGTAAAAAAGCGAGTTGTTGAAAATTTGATCATTCCCCAACTGGTAGCTATAGAGTAGCCCTACTGCTACCAGTTGAGCATAAGACTTTTACCGAAAATTTCTGGCGTAATGCTTACTGATTATGACTTACAGCAAATTTTGAACGCCTGTTTCATTCTCAATAACTTCAAAATTATTGAGAACCAATAATACACTTGTGTTGCAATTGTGTTTCAAAAATTCTTTCTTGAACTTAACCCAGCACACCTTTCCATTCGAGTCAGGTGTACGCTCCGCGTGGCTCACAGGCTAAAACCACGATCCTGCTGTATGAGCTTTTGTTGCTCCTCCCTGAGATGAGCTTCTAGTTCCTGACTCCAATCAGGATTATGGGTTTTGAGCCTTTTACCCTGTGGCAACAATTCTAATACTGCACTAGCTGCTTTATTCCCTTGTTCATCATTATTGAATGCTACGACCACCCTATTGAAACTCCTGAGAAATTCCATAGGTAGGTTATTCGGGTCATCAGCTACCATCAACATGGTTCTAGTTGGTGGTAGCCCTTTGCAGCTTGAGATTAGGTAAGTGGCTGCTGACATCGCATCAATTGGTGTAGAACACAAAAAGACGTTTTCTACGTTGTCCGTTGGTTGCCCTCCCAATCTCAGATAAAACCAACCATTTGCTGTAGAAGTGTTTTGGTCGTACTCCACAGCACGATGATTTTCTCTAGGCTTTGACCAAACTAATTGTGATTTGAACGATAATTTAGCCAAACGGTCACGAAATACTTCACTCTGTACTAGGACAACATATAGGTTCTTGGCAACTTTTGGTGATCTCGGTTGGGGGAAGGCAGAAGGCAGAGGGCAGAAGGCAGAAGTCGGAAGTCAGAAAGATATAATTGAGATACTTCAAACTTCACTCCATCAAACATTTGAGAGATAAGCCTCACCAAGCCCTATGTCGGTGCTAACTCACCTCTTACCAGATTCAAACAATCTGAAACTTGAGAATTGCCAAATTGACGAGATAAAGACGAAGATTTGGTTGATTGTTTCTGCAATCAGTAAAGTAGTTAATTGTCCAGTTTGTAACCAAGCAACTCATAAAATTCATAGCCGCTATGAACGCTTCTTAGCAGACTTACCTTGGGCTGATTACAGCATTACTTTACAATTAAGGGTGCGGAAGTTTTTTTGCATTAACACTTTATGTAAACGACGCATTTTTACAGAAAGGCTGACCAATGTAACCGCACCTTGGGCTAGAAGAACTCTACGTTTAGCTCAACGACTAAGTGCGATTGCTTTAGCTAATGGTGGTGCAGCAGGAGTAAGACTCTCGGAGCAATTGGGGATAAAAGTTTCTCGCAATACACTATTAAATTTAGTCCGCTCAATCCCACTGCCACCCATCGTAACGCCACATACTCTTGGGGTAGACGACTTTTGCTTTCGTAAATGTAAAACTTACGGGACAGCACTAATTGACCTCGAACGCAGGCGACCAATTGCTCTACTAAAAGATGCAAAGGCTGAAACCTTGACAGAATGGTTAAAAGCGCACCCTGGTGTCAAAGTCGTCTCACGCGATCGGTCAAAAACTTATGAAAGAGGTATTCGCCAAGGAGAGCCAGAAGCTATTCAAGTTGCAGACCGCTTTCATCTATTGCAGAACTTATCTCAAACGCTTTATCAAGTCTTTGGTAATCACGCCAAAACACTAAAAGAAGTGGAAAAACAAGTATTTAATACTGATACTAAAGTGCTAGAAGAGATGGAAACAGCACTTGAAGAAGGCAGAAGTACGTTCGTGCAGCGTCCCGTAGGGAAGGCAGAGGGCATTCGGGAATTGGATGGGGATACATACCCCTCCCAATTGCAGACCACTGAAATTCAAAACTTGGGTGGGGATATTAAACCCTTTTTGACAGAAAATACAGACGGATTGACTGCACGGGAAAACCTTCAAGCCAACATAATGCCTTCTGCCGTCTGTCCTTTGCCTTTCCCCGATAACCTTTCCATGATTGCTGAGACTAATAAGAGTCCAGTTGT
>NZ_JAYGHD010000301.1:0-48310 GCF_034932245.1 Nostoc sp. UHCC 0251 | reverse complement strand
CTTTAACCTTTACCCTTTTTCCCCTCTTGCAAAAAGCACTTTTGCAAGAGGTCTATTGTTCAAATGGGTGATTGGCGGCTGCAAGGAAGCGAAACCTTTGATGATGAGCTTGGGAACACTCTTGAAGGAGCAAGAAAACGGCAGATGCAGATTTGGGCTGCTTTAGCAATCAGTAAAGTCAACATAACCCAACAAATCGTGTTTCGTGGTGGTGAACTTGCCCAAATGGGTTTTAAAGATTACGATGCGTTGCATATTGCTTGTGCAGAAGCTAGCAATGCCGATGTTTTGCTCACAACTGATGACAGAATGTTACGTTTGGCTGCAAGGTACAAAGACTTGCTACAAGTGAAAGTAGAGAACCCGCTTCAGTGGCTCAGAGAGGTTGCAAATGATAGATGTGAGTAAGTTGACTCAGACTGAAATTCAGCAATTAGGCATAGATACGCTGAGTTTAGCTCTTGGCCCGGCAGGAATGGGGCTATTTATGCATCAATTCGATTTAGGAAACGGTGATTACACGCGAGATAGGGATGAAATATTGGGAAACCCTACTATTGAGCAAATAGTTGCCCGAATCAAAGAAAGGCGGATCTCGCAGGTTGAAAGTTCAAATGTTCTACCCAAAGTTACAAATATGAAAATGCTAGATGTAACTAAACTTACTCAAGCTGAGATTAGGCAACTAGGAATAGAAGCGCTAACTAAAACCCTTGGTCATGCTGGCATGGCGCGATTTATGCAGCAATTTGAAATAGGTAGTGGAGATTACACAGAAGACAAGGATCAAATCTTGGGAAATCCCACTATTGATGAAATCTTTGCTCGCATTGAGGAGCGACGAAAACAGCAGGAAAAGGGCGAAAAATAGAAAAGTTTTATGTGGTAGCGATCGCTTAGACTTGATAATCTAGATAATCGCTACGTTATCCTACCTTATGATCTGTTCCAAATCTTGATGAAGGCAATCACTCCATGTCCGCAAGCATTCATCATCACCCCATTTACCGTACCACCGATCGCAGACCCGATAAAAGGCATCATTGTTGCTACGTTGACTAAAGTTTTCTCGCCTGCTTTGGAGATTAACTTAATTTCCAAAGCTTTGTTTATCTCAGCAAAAGTTTTACCAGGAATGGACATTAAAGTTTTTTGAATAGCTTGTGATCCTACTTGTTGATAATCGATTCAAAATCCATACAATTTTTACCTGATTAACAGAGAAGACCTAGAGATTTCTAGCTTTAGTATTCCCCGTGGCAAAACTTAATATTTCGTATTGTTTAAAGCTTTGATGAAGTGGTGTAAATAATGCTCATGACTAAAAGCAGCTTTATATAAAGCCAGTTTCAATTTCCGAAACCAACCTGACAAAAGTTGTAGAAAAAGGTTAGGTTAACTGTTAATCACAAGCCGCACCCCAGCAGCGATGGTAAAAGAATTAGCAATTTGCACCCGTGGACTAACCAAGCAATTTGATCGGCACGTTGCTGTCAATGACGTTGATTTAGAAATCCAGGCGGGGGAAGTATATGGACTGATTGGGCCCAATGGCGCGGGTAAAACAACTCTCATCCGAATGTTGGCAACTGCTGAGGAACCAACTACGGGTGAGATTTATATTAATGGCGATCGCCTACTCCGTGACAAGAGTAATCCCAAACTTAAGCGTCGTCTTGGCTACTTACCCGATGACTACCCACTGTATGAGGATTTGACAGTCTGGGATTACCTAGATTATTTTGCGCGTCTTTATCGTTTACGAGAACCACGCCGAACTCAACGCTTACATGAAGTTTTAGAACTAATCCAACTTGGTAATAAACGCAATAGTCGCATTTCTACCCTGTCGCGGGGAATGAAACAGCGCTTAAGTTTAGCGCGAACCATTATCCACGAACCGATTTTACTACTCCTAGATGAACCTGTTTCTGGGCTTGATCCTATTGCTAGGATGCACTTTCGTGAAATCATTAAGGCTTTACAAGAAGCTGGGATGACTGTAATCATTTCTTCCCACGTTCTGAGTGATTTAGCTGAACTGTGTAGTTCTGTGGGAATTATGGAACTTGGCTTTTTAGTAGAAAGTACCTCTTTACAGCAACTTTATCAACGTCTTGCCCATCAGCAAATTGTGATATCAACTCTGGGGAACCTAGAAGCGCTGTTAAGGGAATTAAAACATCATCATTTAGTAGAAGAGTGGGAGGTAATACCAGGAAAAAACAGCGTGCGGGTGAATTTTTCGGGCAAAGATGAAGATAGTGCTGAGTTGTTGCGATCGCTCATTAAAGCAGGCATACCTCTGACTGATTTTCACTGCACACAAGAAGACTTAGAAAGTATTTTCTTAAAATTAGGTCACAAACAAGCATCTTAATTCGTCAATAAATATCACTACCCATTTTTAGAGAATTGTTTCTTATGATGGTCAATTTAGTAGACAAAATCGGCGATTGGAATCCGCAACTATTCCGCGAACTCAAAGGACGGCTGAAATTTTTTAATGTCGCGATCGCAGTTGCTACATCTCTACTTATACAAATGGTAGTTTTTTTATATCAGTTACGCGAGTTTCCTAATGATGAATACTCGCTAACTGCTCCATACTGTCGTTTGCGTCAATTATATGAACTGCGACAAAACCAGGTTTACCAGCAATCAAATCAATCTCAGATTGATGATTTTAATCATTTCCTCTCAAAGAATTTTTGTCCTGCAAATGAAATTGATTGGCAGCTGTGGTGGCGAGATCACTGGGAATATATATTCCTCTCTTTGAGTGTAATTTTTGTATTTTCCCTCTTAGTTGCAGGAACTTATTTGCTCATCAATGATTTAGCTAAAGAAGAAACTCGCGGCACCCTGAATTTTATCCGTCTTAGTCCTCAATCAGAAACAAGTATATTGACTGGCAAGTTGCTAGGGGTTCCGAGTTTAATTTATCTCGTTGTTTTAGCAGCAATTCCTTTACACTTGTGGGCTGGAAATTCTGCCGAAATTGCCTTTAGTTACATTTTGACCTACTACGCAATACTTGCTGCCAGCTGTATTTTATTTTATAGTGCTGCACTACTATTTGGCTTAATTAGTCGTTGGTTCAGCGGTTTTCAGCCTTGGTTAGGTAGTGGCGCAGTTTTGCTTTTCTTGTTCACAACGATATTGATGGCATCGTCTTATAACAACGGTTTAAATAATTCAACTGCTTGGTTAAGAATTTTCGCTCCTTGGGATACAGTAAATTATCTGTTTCCTAACTTGTTACATGTCTCTAATGGTTCTCCCATGAAAAACTTGGAGTTTTTCTATTTCCCATTAGGAAAAAATATTGTTAGTGTTGTTGGCTTCTATCTATTGAACTTGGGATTGTGCAGTTACGGAATTTTGCAAGCCCTTAAACGTTGCTTCCGTAATCCTCAAACCTCAATAATCAGCAAAAAACAAAGTTATTTACTAGTAGCATTTTGCCAGTTGATGTTCTGGGGATTTGCTCTACAACTTGGTAAAAATAATGACAGATGGGTTGAACAGGTTGGAGAAAATTACATTTTGCTGGCACTGTACAACTTGGTGTTGATTTTAAGTTTAATTGCAGTGCTTTCCCCTCACCGTCAAGATATACAAGATTGGGCAAGATATCGACATCAGGAAGTTTCTAGCCACAAGAGTGTTTGGCGGGATCTAATTGTGGCTGAAAAAAGTCCTGCACTTGTGGCGATCGCTATTAATTTGGCAATTGTTACTATCCCCTGGCTAGTTTGGATTTCATTTACATCTGTTGTTCATGCGAACAATGGCCAAAATGATATTTACAGGTTGAAAGTAATTTTAGCTATAGCTTTGTCTATTAGCTTAATGATGATTTACGCTACCATCGCTCAATTGATACTTTTGCTGAAAACTCCTAATCGTTCTTTCTGGGCAATTGGGACTTTAGGTACAGTAAGCTTCCTACCACCGATGATTCTAGAATTTATTGGTATCTCGTCATGGAAACATCCTACTGTCTGGTTATTCTCAACTTTTCCTTGGGCAGCGATACAACACTCTGGAGCGACAACAATTTTTATGGCACTCCTCGCTGAGTTGAGTGTTCTAGCGTTGTTAAACTTCCAGTTGACAAGGCAGGTGAGATTAGCAGGCGAATCCGCTACAAAAGCATTATTGGCAGGACGTTAGGTAAGTAGTTATCGATAAAATTATAACCCCGACTTCTCAAAGAAATCGGGGTTCTTGTTTTTCATGAATGGTTTAAGACTGCTATATTATCTATTATTTGCCTACATCGGCTGCTAAATTTTTAATTGATGTAAGTATCACAACAATTTGATAGTCATGTTAAATATTTCTACTCAAGACCTACGTTACACAGCCATGCAGTTTTTAGAGCAAAGTCCCCCACAGCGTCTACAAATTCTTAAGCAAATGGGCATCGCTCGTTATGAGTTTTTAACCAAAATGCAACTAAATGAAGCAAATATAATCTGTATCATGCGGTTTTTTGAATATCCCAATCAGGCAAAGTTTCCTAATCTTATTGGAGCAGATTTATCTGGTTTAATTTTAGATGGTGTAAACTTCATTCGAGGAAATTTGTCAGGAGCAAATCTACAAGGTAGTAGTTTAGTCAATGCAGACCTCTTATTTGCAAACTTTACGAAAGCTGATTTGAGAAATGCAGATTTACGAGGTGCAACTTTGAATGAGACTATTTGGTTAGAGACTTTAGTAGATAACTGTCATCTTGGCCTAGGTACTGGTTTAACTCAGCTGCAACATCAAGATTTAGAACTACGTGGAGCTAGATTTAATTCTTGAGAAGATGGTAATTAAAACACACAAAATTATAAGATTATTAAATTGAGATTGACCTGGATAAATTAATGAGTATTAAGTTGCCCCAAAAATTGATGTTGCTGGGTTCAGGAGAACTAGGTAAAGAATTTGCGATCGCTGCTCAACGTCTTGGTAATTATGTGATTGCCGTTGACCGCTACGCCAATGCTCCAGCAATGCAAGTTGCTGATGCTTATGAAGTTATTTCTATGCTCAGTGCTGATGATTTAGAAGCTGTAGTGAGAAAACACCAGCCAGATGTTATTATACCAGAAATTGAAGCAATTAGAACAGAAAAACTTTTAGAATTTGAGCAGCGAGGGATTACAGTTATACCGACTGCGGCTGCCACTAACTATACAATGAACCGCGATAGAATTCGGGAACTGGCACATCAAGAATTGGGCATCAGAACAGCTAAATATGGTTATGCAACAACTTTAGAAGAATTGATTGCAGTTTCGGATAAAATTGGCTTTCCCAATGTTGTTAAGCCTGTGATGTCATCATCTGGAAAAGGTCAATCTGTAGTGCAGGATCAGACTGAAGTTGAGAAGGCTTGGAATTATGCGATCGCTAATTCTAGAGGAGACAGTCAAAAAGTCATTGTAGAAGAATTTATTAATTTTGAAATTGAGATAACTTTACTGACTATTAAACAGTGGAATGCACCCACTATTTTCTGTTCTCCTATTGGTCATCGCCAAGAACGAGGCGATTATCAAGAATCGTGGCAACCCGCAGAAATTTCTGACGACAAGATATTAAAAGCTCAAGAAATAGCCATAAAAGTTACTGATGCGTTAGGAGGATCTGGAATTTTTGGTGTTGAATTTTTCATTACAAAAGATGAAGTGATTTTCTCCGAACTTTCTCCCAGACCTCACGACACGGGAATGGTGACATTAATCTCACAAAATCTCAATGAATTTGAACTACATTTAAGAGCTATTTTAGGCTTGCCAATTCCTCATATAGAACAGCTAGGAGCATCAGCAAGTGCCGTAATTTTAGCTTCCGAAAAATCTGATTCTATTGCTTTTAGTGGTGTAGCCGATGCTTTGTCAGAAAAAGATGTAGATATTAAATTATTCGGTAAACCTAATGCTCATCCATATCGGCGAATGGGAGTAGCTTTAGCGAAAGGTATTAATGTCCAAGAGGCTAGGGAAAAAGCTACGAAAGCTGCAAGTAAAATTAAAATCATCTAGCTCTGTTAACTAAGTTGACTTACATTTTGTACCAGAACACCGAACGACTAGAAGTCGCGGCTATATAAGCGAAGTCTACCTAATCTCTTTTGTGTAATTGACCATGTGATCATGTGTCCATGTCAATTTCCTATGTTGGCATCAATCAGAACCGAGAGCGCACTTTGAGCAAATGTTGCTCCGTTCGGTGACTGTTCGATTGTTGCCATTAAGCTGGCTCCTCCAATCAGCAGAAGGTACTGTTGCGAAAAGAATTCTGGATTTTTAACGCCTGCATCAGCCGCCAAACGTACAATAATTTGTCGAATTGACTCACGTAGGTCTACCGAAACCTGATGTGCTTTATGAGAGACATCGGCAATTTCCAAAACAGCATTGATGAACGGACAACCCCGAAAATTGGGACTTGAGTACCACTCACGCAACACATCAAATGTTCCTAATAAGCGTTCTTTGGGTGTCATGCCTCGCTCTGAAACTGCATCCTCAAACCAGCATAACCACTGGATAGCACGATATTTCATCACTTCCTCGATTAATAAGTCTTTGGAAGGAAACCAACGGTAAAGCGTCCGTTTAGCAACACCTGAAGCTGCAATGACTTCATTAATACCGACATGCTGAATGCCCTTCTGGTAGAAGAGTTCAGAAGCCGTTTCCAGGATTTGTTGCCGAGCGTGACTTGATTCAGTAGTCATAGTTAAATGAGTAGACAAGCTTGTCTCCTTTGAAATACAATAGCACCAACTTTTAGTAGACAACCTTGTCTACTTTATTTGTACATTTGAGGCAACAACTAATGGAATTTACCATTCACACGATTGATACCGCGCCTGAAGACTCTAAAGCAGCATTAGTTCACGCACAACAAACGTTTGGGTTTATTCCAAATTTAGAGGGAGTTTTCGCCCAAGCACCTGCGTTGCTCAAAGGTTCGATGACACTATGGGATTTGTTTACTACGACAAGTTTCAGCCCAATTGAACAGCAAATCATTTATTTGACTGTGAATTATGAACATGAGTGCCACTACTGCATGGCAGCCCACTCCGGCTTGGCAAAGATGATTGGTATGAAGAGTGAAGATATTCAAGCGCTACGTGATAATACACCACTCAAAGAGCCAAAATTGCAAGCACTACGCCGTTTTACGCAACGAATGATTCAAGCACGGGGTTGGGTTGAAGATGCTGAAATTCAGGAATTTTTAGCAGTTGGTTATGATAAGCAGCAAGTACTAGAAGTCATTCTGGGCATAGCAATTAAAGTGATGCACAACTACACAAACCACATTGCTAAAACGCCTCTTGATAAACCATTTCAGCCATACATTTGGTCAAAGCCTGGAATCGAGAGCGTCAATAGCATTTGACGGAACTCTAAATGGTTACTTCACAATCCTAAATCTACGGCAATGCGATGGGCGCAAGCAAACCCAGAAAAAGCGACTGCATTCAATCCTTGACCCGGAAAGGTACTATCGCCTACACAATAAAGTCCTGGAATAGCTGTGCGATTAAAGGGCATACTTAATAACCCCCGCAACTTGCGCCGGGGAATTGGCCCATAAGTGCCATCCTGACGACCCAAAAAGCGGCGATGGGTGCGGGGTGTCCCCACTTCTAAATAATCCAATCCAGCATCTAAACCGGGAAAAAGCTTCTCTAGGCGGTCAATAATTCGCCAAGCCGCATCTTCTTTCTTCGCTTCGTACTCACTCGGAGAAAGTTTTTGCCAATCATCAATCCAATGAGGCGTAAAGGCATGAATGATGTGATATCCACTTGGTGCTAAATCTGGGTCAAGCAATGTGGGAATCGATACAAAAACTGTGCCTTCTGCTGCTGTCATCTTTTCCCAATCTTCTAGCAAAATATGGTGGCACTCTGTCCCAGCAGGTAACACTGAGTCTTTTACCCCTATATGCAAACTCAAGAAGCTGGGAGATTTTTGATAATTTTGTTGCCACCTTTTCTCATTATGTGGCATTTCTTCTGCTGGTAGTAATTGTTCAAATGTATCCCAGCGTGTGGCGTTAGAAACTATGCGTTTAGCCCGATATACTTCACCATTTGCCAGTTGCACACCTACCGCTTTTCCCTGTTCTATGAGAATTTTTGTGACTCTAGCTTGGTACTGAATCTTACCTCCAGCCTTCTCTAGACCTTCCACCAGTTTTTGGGCAATTTGTCCCACTCCGCCTTTAGGATAGTTCACTCCGCCATAATGCCTGTCAGAAAAGACCATCCCAGCATTGATCATTGGTGTCATGTCAGCGGTCACAACCGACCAGCAATAACATTCCATATCGATAAATTTCAATAATTGCGGGTCTTTGATGTAGCGTCTTGCAAAATCCCCCGCATTTTGAGGCAGATACTTAACTAAACCGAGACACGCTAAAGGATTTTGGAAAAATACCCGCAGTAGATACCGAGGTTCTTCCAGTGACAACAAATCCATGCTGTTGAGACACTTGAATACTTTTTGGCATTCGTCATAAAAGCGGCGAATCCCCTGTTCTTCATGGGGAAAATAAGCAGTAAGATTTTGCAAAAATTTTTCATAAACCCGGTCAACCTTCAAGTTTAAACCTTGGGGTAGATGATAGTGAATCTGCACCGGATCTGCGATCGCTTCTTGGCTAACATTCACAGCTGACAAAGCACGGGTGAGTAAGTTAGTAGTGCCGTTCTGTCCCAGCCCAAAAATCATTGATGCACCAACATCGAATCGATAGCCTTGGCGTTCAAAATAACCAGCGCTACCACCTGGAATCAAATAACGTTCCAGTACCAGCACTTTCGCTCCCTTCGCTGCTAACTGAGCTGCTGTTACTAATCCGCCAATCCCAGACCCAATTACGATCGCATCAATATCTTGCATTTTAGTCATTAGTCATTAGTCATTAGTTATTCTCCCCCATGCCCAATGCCCAATAAAAAAAAGAGGGACGAGCCTGCTGCTAGCTGGCTAATCCCGTCTGCCGATCCTTAAAAGAGAGGAGAACACTGTATTACAATATAGCCTTGATTGAGAATTTATGTCAACTATTAATGAAAACCTTTATCAATAAAATTGAGAGTGTTAATTATCAGCTGTCAGCCGGATGCAGGAAAGAGTATTATGGTGTTTCAGTTCTTATACAATAGAAAAGCCCCTATTTCTGGCTATGACGCTACAATTGCGCGTTTATGTTCCACCCCATCCCCTGATAAAACACTGGCTGGCAGTTGCCCGTGATGCAGGCACACCTTCTGTATTATTTCGCAGTGCCATGACTGAGTTGGGAAGATGGCTGACTTATGAAGCTGCGCGAGACTGGTTGCCGACACAAGAAACAGAAGTGCAGAGTCCCTTGGATACCTGTCCGGCAACCGTGATTGATCCACAGATCCCAGTAGCAGTAGTGCCGATTCTGCGGGCTGGGCTAGGATTACTAGAGGGAGCGCAGACTTTACTGCCTTTAGCATCGATTTACCATCTGGGTTTGGCGCGAGACGAAGAGACACTGCAACCTCATTGTTATCTAAACAAGTTACCAGAAAAATTTGACCCCCAAACACGAGTGTTAATTACCGATCCAATGTTGGCAACAGGAGGGTCGATCATGGCGGCAATGGCAGAATTGACACAACGGGGTGCTGATCCAGCCCTGACCCGAATCGTTTGCGTAGTAGCGGCTCCAGCAGCTTTACAAAAACTGAGTGCAGCTTATCCAGGTTTAATAATTTACACCGCTACTATTGACGAAAAACTTAACAGCAAGGGATATATTGTACCGGGATTGGGAGATGCAGGCGATCGCATCTTTGGGACTTAAGCTAGTATGCAGCTAGGGCAGGAAAATAGCATAACTACTGTAAAAGTTGCAAGGTTTGTTGAAGGCGGTAAAGATATGAGTCAACGAGATGGATTTGCCAGTGGTTTTTTAGCAGGGGCATTTGTTGGTGGCGTATTTGGCGGTGTTATAGGAGCAGTCATTGCTTCTCGGCGCGATCCAGAATTGCTAGCCGAGGAGGAAACAGAACTGACAGATAGCCAAGTCGAAGCGAAGAAAATAGCAGCAAAGCGGCGTCAGATGAAAGCCTCAGAAAGTGAGAGCAACGGTATAGAAACGGCTAGGCGATCGCTAGAAGATAAAATTGCCCAGCTAAACGCCACAATTGATGAAGTGCGAAAGCAACTGGGAAACGTTAATGGCGGTTCACCCCAAGCAACTAATGATCGTTCCCTCCCTAAAGACTCCTGAAGTTTGTTCAGGCGTGGTGAAAGTGTCAAGTGTGGTAAGTGCGAAATTCGCAAACGCCATGACATGGACTAAATTAAAATTATAAAGATAAGACCGCGTTTGACACTTAGTAGTAGGAAAAGCTATCCATGAGTTTACTGATTACGACACTAATTACCTTTGTCACCTTTTATAGCTATTTGCTAATTATCCGGGTTTTGTTGACCTGGTTTCCGCAAATCGACTGGTATAATCAGCCATTTGCTGCTTTAGCCCAGATAACCGACCCTTATTTGAATCTATTCCGCTCAATTATTCCCCCATTAGGCGGTATGGATTTTTCTCCAATCTTAGCTTTCTTCGCGCTCAACTTAGCTGGTGGCTTTCTGAGAGCTATTCCTTTTTAACTAGTCTGCCATCTATTGGTACAGGGATTTTGATTAGTACCCCAATAAAAACTTTTGTAGAGACGCCAATTGTAAAAGCGTCTCTACAATTTTTATTGGGAGGAATTGAACTATCGCATCAGAAAATCGAGTAAACGCCTCATCACTACTACCGTGTGACCAAAAATCTTGATGGCGGTTGGGTTCCAAGCTCTAACCAGAAAATCATAACTCTACTCAATTACCGCCCTCAACGTTTGTTTGATCGGCAACGATAAGCGTTTTTGGGAGCCGCAAAGTGCAACTTCAGGGTATTATTTGGTTTGCCCATATTGTTAGAGAATAAAACTGATCGCCTTCAGCATAGCTTCACTTAACTACATCAACTTAAACTAGAGGCAGCAATTGTATTCGCAGGCTTAACTTGAGGTGTAGCAACCATCCGCATTCCGGTGGGTGTGGCTATAGTTAACCCACGGCGCACAGGATGCACAGGACGCTTGTTTACTAACGATACTTGAAAGTCAAATAGAACAGTAGCCAAGACGATTTTCATTTCATACTGGGCAAATGCCATCCCAATACAGCGACGATTACCACCACCAAAGGGTAGATATTCATAGGGAGAATATTGTCTTTCTAAGAAGCGTTCTGGTTTGAACTGTTTAGATTGTGGGTAAACTTCTTGCCGATGATGCGCCAAATAAATACTGGGAACTATTGCCGTTCCCTCTGGCAGTTCGTAGCCCATAATTTCAATTGGGGTTTTCACAATCCGCACGAAAGCAGTCATGGCAATTGGATAAATTCGCAATGTTTCTTGGCACACTGCTGTTAAATAGGGCAATTTCGCCACACTACTCAAATTGGGGTTAACTCCAATGGTATTGAGTTCTTGTAGTAACTTCTCACGCACTTCTGGTAAATGGTCAATCCAGTAAAAAGCCCATGTCAATGCAGAAGCGGTAGTTTCATGTCCCGCAACTAGCAGCGTCATCAACTCATCGTGTAATTCTTCATCTGACATCCCTTGACCATCGTCGTAACGAGCAGCCATCATCAAACTCAGGATATCTTGGCGATTTTGATCGGATTGTGCCCGACGTTCTCGAAGCAAAGCATAAATAAGTTGATCAATTTTTTGCCGTTGTTGCAAAATCCAACCCCAGGGACTCCACGCACCGAAATCTTTTTGCATGAATCTGAGAAAGAAGGCGCTAGACATTACAGGTGAACTGATGAAGTCTAGTAAGTCACTTAGCGATCGCCTTAGTTCTTCAAAAAGCTGTCCTTCATTTAAACCAAATACAACCCGGAGGATAACACGCAAGGTTATTTCTTGCATCGACTCTCGGATCTTGAAAGGCTTGCCAATTTGCCATTCATTACTCACTTGCCGGGTTATTTCCTGGATATCCTGACCATAAGCTAGCATCCTTTGGCCATGAAAGGGAGGAGTTAATAGTTGCCGTTGGCGCTGGTGGCGATCGCCATCCGCTAACATCAAGGAGCGATCGCCAAGCAAAAATCCTAGTCCTGCGTTTCCCCTGCCAGCCTCAAAATGGCTGGAATCAGAAGTAAAAATCTGCTCAAGCGCTTGGGGTTGACTAAAGTACACAACATGCTTATCAGAGCGAGTACTTCTGATAGTAAAGGTGTCACCATAGATTTTGGCAAAATCATCCATATATTTCAGTGGTTGACCAATAAACTTGATCATCCTCAGCCAGCGCGGCATTTGAGGCCCATCAGGCAAATTGTAAGTTGCTGTCATCGGAGTTTGGGGAATTGATGGCTTCTAAATTTTATTGTTACGAGTTTTCATGTTTTTGAGGGTCACATAAAGCGGTATATTCATCATGGGGGAGTTAAGAAAGGGAAAGTAGGGAGTAGAGAGTGGAAGAAAAGAATAATAATTAATAACTTCTAATAACTAACTCAGTACTCAACACTCTTTCAAGTCAAGTCAATCATGGGAAAAACCCACAACCAAAAATGAAAAAGATTTCTTCCCTATTCCCCACCTCCCACTCCCCACTCCCTTTTCCTAGCTAAAGCAGTGCCAAAAATCATCGCTATTCTCAACGGTAAAGGAGGAGTCGGTAAAACGACTACCGCAGTCAATCTGGCTGCAAACTTTGCGAAGAAAAAAAAGGTATTGCTGATTGACGCAGATATTCAAGGTTCTGCCAGTTGGTGGTTTGGGCGTAGTCAGCAGGGAATGGGATTTGATTTATCTCAAGAAACAGATCCCACACTTTTAGGTGATTTAGGAAAGATAACAGGTTACGATTTAATAGTGGTAGATACGCCTCCCGCGCTGCGCTCTGAAGCATTAGTGGCGGTAGTTGCGATCGCAGATTATCTAGTTTTGCCGACACCCCCAGCCGCAATGGATTTAGCTATCCTGGTGGAAACAGTCAAGGAAGCCGTCATCCCCGTGGGAACCCCCCATCGGGTACTGCTTACCAAAGTCGATACACGCAGTATCGGGGAAGCACTAGAAGCAAAAAACACACTCACTCGATTAGGTATTCCTGCTTGTAATACCTTTATCCGTGCCTATAAGGCTCATGAGCGAGCAGCACTTGAGGGTGTAGCGATTAGTCAATGGCGAGGAAGTAATGCACGGGAGGCGGAGTTAGACTACCGCCGTGCAGCTGATGAATTACAGCGTGATTGGAGAAAATAATGCCTAAGAAACAAAGCCTCTCTGACTTACTACAAGAAGAGGCGCAAAAATTTACACCCCCAGAAGGTGAATCTGCGATCGAAGTTACAGCAGAAGAAATCGCCGAAGAACAGTCTAAATCTGATGAGGAATCCTCAGAACAAACACCTGAGCCAAGTTCTACTAAGCGCACAAGCCCAACTAAGGCTGATTTAGAAGCAACTGTTAAAGAGTTGACAACTAATTTAGAAGAAAGCCATAAAAAGGAAGCATCTTTAGAGCAGGAAATTGCTGATTTGAAATCAAAATTATCTAAACAACAAACATTAGCATCGGAGCAAAAATCATTAGTACAACAAGCAACAAAAGAACTTGACGAAACAAAAAAAACAGCACTGCAACTAGCAGAAGCAAATTCCCGGCTTATAGAAGAAATTAATGCTTTAAAACAAACAGCAGAAGATAATTCTAAACTTGCTGTAGCTGTAAAAGAAACTAGTGCTATAAAACCCGTAAAAGAACACTACAATCCACTGAACTACAAAAAATCACATCGGTCATCAGAAAAACTAGCTCAAAATCAACCACAAAATCAACCACAAAATTACCCAGATGAGTATTCTGATAGTTCTAATGAGATGTGGTTACTTGACTAGTACAGGTTGGCGCAAATCCAGCTACGATTAAGCAGGCAAGGGGCTTAAGCCCCTTGTTAAAGATAGACGAACTTCCGACACAGTGTACTAGAGTCATCGAAAGTCTAAAATATGCTGCGCGGTAATTTTTGGTTGTTCCAAGTGTGGGAGATGGCCACAATCTTGAATCCAGACAAGCGTACTGTGTGGAATTGCTCTTTTAAATCTCATAGCATCTTTAGTACCCAAAATTTTATCAGAATCGCCCCATAAGATTAGCGTCTGTTGCATAATTTGTGATATTTTTTTAAATCTAAAAGCACTGTAACCACCACTTTTAGTGAAAGTAATCAAAGCTTGGTGCCAACTCGGCATTTGTAGATGTAATGCGCCACAACATAGTGCATCAGCAGAGGCAAGACTTTGATTTTTATATCCAATGCGGGAAACGCGATCGCGTACTTTCAGATTACTCAAAAATTGAGTTGCTAAATAATCCAACGGGGGAAACATTAATTTACTTAATGGAGAACCGCCCGCCAACCCTGCACTGTCAATTAACACCAGTTTTTTTACCACTTCCGGGTAAGTCAGCGTAAAATCAATTGCAGTAGCACCCCCCATCGAAGCGCCCACTAAAATCACAGGTTGGTTAATCAAACTTTTCCAGAAATAATAAAGATGGGTTTTAATCGCACTTGGGCTATAAGCAATTCCTGAGAGTCTATCTGTAAACCCAAAACCCAACAAATCCACTGCCCAAGTTTCATTATCTCCAGAGAGTAGTGGCAAAAGCCGCCGAAATTCCAATACAGAGCTATCAAAGCCGTGAATTAATAAAATAGGAGTTCCACCACTCCCTTGCTTGACATAGGTTGTGGTAACTGGTTGATTAATTAAAGGAGTAGCGATCGCAGTTGTTTGAATACTCCGAGCTAGTGCGATCGAGGCAGATTCTGTTAGTTGCCCAACTGCTTTAGGAAGAAAATTTGGAAACATAAATTTCAGTTTATCGTACTAGCTTCCTTCTACACATCGCTGATTTTGTAAACAACAAAATTACACAAACTAACACGCTGAGGTATTATTTGTAAATATATAAAACAGAGACTAGCGGCTATCAAAACATTCTAACTCCCCACTCCCCACTCCCCATTCCCCACTCCCCAATAATTACGGCATCAAAGAAAGTTTTCCAAAATGTCAAAATTGGGACTAAAGCCACGTACAATTAATATCGCCTATCCCTTAATCCAGGAGCTAATGCCATGCCAATGGCCGTTGGCGTAATTGAAACTTTAGGTTTTCCTAGTGTTTTAGCAGCAGCAGATGCAATGGTCAAAGCTGCCGCAGTCACAATTGTGTATTATGGTCAAGCGGAAAGCGCTCGCTTGTTAGTCGCTGTCCGAGGACATGTTTCTGAAGTAAATCGAGCTGTTGAAGCCGGAATCGTAGCTGGAGAACAAGTAAAGGTTGGTACAGTAATCACCCATTACATTGTTCCCAATCCTCCGGAAAATGTGGAAACCATATTACCAATCCATTTCACTGAAGAATCAGAACCTTTCCGCATGTTCTAAGCAATTTTGCTGTCAAAATCTGTAGCGAAGCTTCGTACAATTAATTTGTAGCCACCACGTTTATTCATACAGGAGATTAATAATGTCATTACAGGCAGTTGGAGCACTTGAAACGAAAGGTTTCCCTGCGGTGCTAGCAGCAGCAGATGCTATGGTAAAAGCTGGTCGAGTCACCCTCGTTGGTTATATCAGAGTAGGTAGCGCTCGCTTTACAGTTAATATTCGTGGCGATGTTTCTGAAGTAAAAGCCGCTATGGCTGCTGGCGTTGAAGCCGCAGAAAATGTTTATGGCGGTACATTAGAATCCTGGGTGATTATTCCTCGTCCCCATGAAAACGTTGAAGCTGTTTTACCAATTGCTTACACAGAACAAGTCCAAGGGTATCGAGAATCTGTAGAAAATCCCATTGTGAGATCAAATAGTCGATAGATTCAACCTGCTGCGGGGGAATTCAAAACAAAAAATTACCATAAATGAATTTAAAGAAAAGTTTCTTGTCAGACTTCTGACTATCAAAACTTTAGACGATTGCAAACTTTTCTGTTTTTAAATTTTGCAGAAGTTGAATTTTGAAGCAGAGGGAAAGCAACAGTCAAAGTCAATAGTCAAAATCAATATTGACTGTTGACTATTCATTTTTGGGAATCTAAAAGTTGTAAGAAGAACTTGTCAATATTTAGATGCACAGTTGTGGGTGAAGCTCGTTTAAAAGGTGTAAATTTACCTATTAATTCCTACTATTGAGAATAGCGCGATCGCCATGTGGCATACTGGGTCTGATTTCACGTTATGGCGATAGTATTTATCCAAAAATTTATTTAAAGTTTATATCACCGCTTACCAAACATCCTCTTAAACACCAGGTTACGTATATACACTTAATTGAGTAAAATTATATTACGAATTTTAACTTAATATGTTTCTGAGGGTTTCCACACACTTACTTTATTCTGGGGAACCAGTCCACGCTAGGGCTGCCACATGAGCGACTGGCGTGGGTTTGGGGGAGCTTCCAAAGTGATAATATCACTAACAACAAGTGTGTTGAAATTTAACTAAGTATTTTTCTACGTAAGGGCTTGTAGATTCTTAAAACTTATATAAGTGAAATTACGCCTGACACTGAGTTAAATTAGATTCATTCCTCGGCTAGGTTACAAAATGTTCAGATTTCCTCAACCCACCTTGTGCAAAGGTATGTCCCCACTACCGTAGGCAGATTTCTATTCTCAGTTACAAAATATAACTTTACAAAAACGGTAAATTACAAAATAGCCCCAAAAGCCTCATATGTATGGTTTTTAGGCATTTAAAAACTGTAAGTAAAGCATCAATATAGAAATTTCTGCATAATTCTAGTGAATTCAAACGTAATAAAAGTGGAATCACTGAGCTATTTTCATGAGACTCATGAAATCCGGGAAGTTGCCAGTTAAACAATTAGGTGGGACGAATGGGGGTTGTGATGCAAACTTCAAAATTGAGTTTCGAGGAACGCAATCTCATTATGACAATAGATGTGGAACAACTGGCTCTAGATTGGCAAAAGCGCTTGGCTGCGGAATACCCAGACCAAAATGAAGCTGCTAGGCAAAGTATTATTCTCTGGCTATTTGGATCTGACTCAAAACGGTTTGATCTATTTAACCCTAAAGAACTCGATATCGCCAAGCAGGCGATGGAATATCGCTGGAGAATTTTACGTCAACGCTATTTGGGGCTAGGGCGAGAACGTGCTTATCGGAACTTGATAACCCGATTGGGGAGTTTAGTAACACTACGGAATAAAATTCAGACTTGGGTTGCCCTAAGCCGCGATCGCCAGCGCAGCGTCATGGATGTATTGCAAGAAGTACTGCAAGAATTACTGCAAACTGATGCCTACATGCAACAACAAATGGCTGATATTGCCAAATATACAACCGATAGACGATTGGGGGATGCTTTGCTATTTGCCAGTGTAGAAGAATATTGTCTACGACCAGTACGCAATCAACCTCTATTAGCTTATCGATTTGTAAATTACTTGCGTCGCACTCAGCGCGGCGGCTTAACCCAAGTGCCTGGTCGTGACTTAATTAGACTGGTGTCGGAAGAAGTTCTCACAGACGACAGTGACAATCGAGTTAACTTAGTGGATAGTCAGGCGATCGCAGAATATCAAGAAGCACAACAACTAGAAGAACAACAGTTACTACGCCAGTCAGTACAAAAAGAATTTGAACATTATTTACAAGAAAACCTGGGAGCAGACGCAGTAGAGTGGCTACGACTGTATTTGCAAGGTAAGTCCCAGGAAGAAATCGCCCACAGATTAAATAAGCAGACGAAAGAAGTATACCGTCTGCGAGAAAAAATTAGTTACCACGCTGTGCGTGTTTTTGCCCTCAAAGGTAAACCAGAACTAGTAGAAAGTTGGCTTTCAATTTCCTTGCAAGAACATAACTTGGGTTTAACCCAAAACCAATGGCAGCAACTTGATGAAAAATTGACTCCTCTGGGGCGGCAGATCCTAGATTTGCGGAGAGCGGATAACTCACTAGAAGCAATAGCCCAACAGCTAAAACTCAAAACCCATCAAGTGCTAGGCGAATGGACAAAAGTCTATCTTGCTGCCCAAGCTTTAAGAACCGAGGAGTAGCCTGTGAAGCATCTAGTACCGCAAGGCGGAAGTCAAAAGTCAAAAGTCAAAAGTCAAAAGTATTATGGAATAAGCTCTTTATGGATTTTAAATGGTTGCTCTATTTACGCCGTGGCGTATTAGTTGCTCAATCAAGGCGGTGTACCAAAGTAGAAGATGAGAGCAGGGGAGAATTCATAACAAGTTTCTCCCCTTTGCTTTTTGATCTCCTTATGCCTCAATTACTTACAGTAGAACTTCACAAGTCAGTATTATCCCCAGTCTACATCTGAAATTAATCTTCTACTTACGTCTACTTAGGTATATATAATTTAAATTTTAACAATCTAACAAAGTATCTTTATTAACTACATACTAAATTAAAGGCAAAATATTATATAAGTAAATACCAAGCAATGAAATTTATGTTGTCTTCAAAAGGTGAACTAAATGATACTGCGGCAAATGGGCAGCAAATGCTAACTGCCACTCAAACCAAGTGGGAGGAAGGAGGCAATCGCGAGCAAATATTCTACCTGATTGATAGTCTTTTGTCCTTTGAAGCTTGTCTCTACCACCAAATTTTGCCTTTTGGATTAGAAGACAAAAATCTCTTGCTAGGTATGGTTCATCCACAAGATACCGAGGCACTAGATTATGTTAGTCGCATTTTATCTTATATTAATCGCACAATGGTGATTGAGGCGATCGCAGCCGATGCTCACCGCAGAATACTTTCAGCCTACCTCAACCATAAGAATATATCCCAGCTAGATGCCCAACAAGTGCATCAGCCAACAGCAGATTTTCCCCCCACAAATAACGCAGCTAGCATTGCTGACAAACCTATTACCTCCCTAGATGCCAACTCTGAGTCAAATCAGCAACCAATATTGATGGCGTTTCAGACACAAAAGCATCAACATTCTGGGCAGCGTGTAGACTTGCCTCCTATCCCAGAGTTAGATAAATCATTTCAAACTACGAGTAGTCAAGAGCGAGAAACTTCAGAAGTAGCACCACCAAAAAATTTACCTATTTTGCCCACGCAAGTTCTCGAACTATTTAGTCCTATTGAGGTGCTGCCAACACTACCACCCAAGAAATTACTAGAAGAATTACTAGGGCGAATTCTGGCTGGGGGAATTGGTCGGCTGTACTTAGAAAGACAAGCTTATGAAGGCAAAATACTGTGGAGTGACAATGGAGTATTGCAGTCCGTATTAGACAAACTGCCGCTCTCTGTTTTTCAAGGGGTACTTAATGAATTAAAGCGGTTTGTTTCCTTGCCTGTTACCAAAGTTACAGAACCAAAACAGGTAGAGAAGGAATACGTATATCAAAAAAACCGCTTGTTATTACGCTTGCGAGTTATACCAGGAATCTACGGTGAAGAGGCAACACTCCAAGTCTTGCGAGGAGCAGCATTAAAGTTCTATCAACAACAACAATTGACGCGTCTGGGCCGCGATGCCTTAGTAATTTCTCAACAACTAAGCTTCAAATTGCATGAGCTACAAGAACGATTTTTCCTGAATCCTGACCTCGGCTCTCAGCAATTAGAGGCTTTAGTTACCCTGAATCAACTAGTAGAAAATTTAGACCAACAAATCCAAATACTGGCACAGGAAAGCGCTTACCCAACAAACCTCAAATCATAATTCTGTAAGTGAAATCGCTGTTTCCAATTCTATACATAATTGTTATGTTGTAATGGAACTCTAGACCAATCGATTTTAGAGTTCAACTCAAATAGGTACAGATTTTGCTGCCGTATTCTACTTAAGATTACGGTTTAAATAAATTTATAGTGACAAAGTTAGTTTCCTGCTCTTGAATCCATTTTTTGCAAATATTTCATGCAGACTGAGGTTTTTAGTGAACTTTTCCCCTTAATGAGTACAGCCACTCCACAGACTTTGGAATGGCTGCTCAACGTTGCAATCGAACATGAATACCCATCTGGGCGAGCCGTTGTGATGGAAGATGCCTGGGGTAACGCCGTTTACTTTGTTGTTTCTGGTTGGGTCAAAGTCCGGCGTACCGTCGGGGAAGATTCAGTAGCTCTGGCAATTTTCGGTCGGGGCGATTTTTTTGGAGAAATGGCAATTTTGGATGAATCTCCACGCTCAACCGATGTCATAGCCCTTTCGGGCGTGAATTTGCTGAGTGTATCCAGAGAGCGCTTTATTCAAATCTTGTTCAAAGACCCGCAGTTACATCACCGGATGTTACAACTTATGGTGAGGCGATTGCGGCAAATTAACTTGCGTTTACAAATGCGGTCTTCACCACCAGCAGTCAAACTCGCCCATACTCTAGTGACTTTAGGCGAAAGCTATGGTCAAGAATCGAATTTTGGAAAAGAAATTTTTAACATTCCCTTCAAGGATTTAGCAGAGGTAACAGAAATTGGTGTTGAAGAAACCACCAAAATTATGGAAAAGCTGCATGAGAAAGGGTGGATTAAAATTGACAACGCCAACAACATCATTTATCTCGTAAACTTCAAACAGTTGATGAACTTGGCTGGCAAAGTTTGATTGTTAACGGTTCTTAATTGAATGCACTACTTTTTTTGTGGGATAGAGAGAAGTTTGTATGTAGCAAGATGCCGTAGGCTTCGGCTTCCTTCACTCACAACTTCGGAGCGTCGCGTGCTAGAACAGGCGCGTCGCTCCGAAGTTGTATGGAATTGACTTTTGCAATTTACAACACTCCCAAGCGCAAGCAACATCAGAACTGAAATGGAGCTTGCGCTGGTTAAAATGTAGTTAAGTACTTCTGCTACAAAACCTGCAACAGTTGTTTAATTTTGTTGTCTTGGCGTTCTTTGAATTTTTCTGGAAAAATTAACTCGAGCGCAATCTTGCCATTTGTCTCTTCTACTGCATAAATTTCGGCAACAAATCGGTTAGATGAGAGGTTATCCCCATCCTCATTCAACAGTAAACCAACCAATGGTTTAACAGTTCGCATCGTGTGCAAATCCTGTTGTCCTAGCATTTTGTGAGAAGACACAGCTTTTGTATCCTCTATTTCCAAGCGCAAACCCGTTGTTCCTAATTCTGTGGCTACTCCAAAGAAGAAGTTACCATCCCAGTAGAGTCGGCTATGGCTATTTACCTGCTTGCGTACCTTTTTACGGTTAGTTTGTTTCACATCACGCAAGGCCCGAGTCAGACTTGTGGCTAGGAATCCAAGAGAAGCGAAGGGTCGGTCTACATACTGGCCCTTTTGAGAATACCACTCCTGTACATCAGAATACAAAACTAGAGTTAAAGCATCGCGTTGGGCATTGTTGAGCTTCACAAAATCAACAGCCAAAAGTGTTTCTGTGTCATTAATAGGAGAGACTCGGACAATCTGTGCTGTTAAAGAGGCGCTAGCAGTATAGTCTCCCATCACCTCAACTTCCACTTCCTCCAGTAAATTGGGCCAGGTTTCCAAAGAAATTAATGCCCCGGTTTCTGAAATATTCACCGTTTTGCCCATGATTGTTTGACCGTTACTGGTAATCAAGATGGGAAGACGACGCTGTAAACGGTGGGCAGTACGTACTTGTGGTTGTTCAAAGCCAACCAGCAAAGCAGCTATCAGCAAAATCAGATTAAAAACAGACCACATGGTGTTGACTAAGACCGCTTGCCAATCTTCAGGATGTAGCAGCAGCCAATAGGGAACAGCTAGTAAGGAACAGACCACAAGTGCTGCCACTACCAAAAGACCACGCATCGATTCCCAATCAAAGGTACGTTTGGTTATAGACGTTCCTTTATCGGTAACGTTAAATGAACCCAGCTTGGGATTAAACAGCGCTAACATCGTCACCCACCCAGCCTGGAAAGCCATTGCAAATTCAAAAATTTCATTCCAGAAGGAGAAACGGACGTTTTTGTAAATGATGTAGTTAGTAAAAAGGGAGAGGAGAATATGGGGTAGGGCGTAGGCTAGAGTTTCTAAACCCAAACCTTGGACAGAGTTAATGCCAAATAATAAAAAGAGTGTGGGAGCGATCGCATATACTAGTCGAGGATAGCCATACAAAAAGTGTGAAGTCGCGCTAAAGTAACAAATCCGTTGTGCAAATGTCAGGTTTAGCTTCGGATTAAAAATGGGGTTTTCTAATCGCAAAATCTGCGCCATCCCCCTGGCCCAACGCACTTGTTGTCCCACGTAAGAAGAAAACGTTTCTGGCGCTAAACCAGCCACCATAATTTTGTCGTAGTAGACAGACTTGTAACCCAACGAATGCAATCGCAAAGCAGTGTGGCAATCTTCTGTCACGGTTTCCACCGCAATTCCCCCAACTTCTAAAGCGTGGGATTTACGAATTAATGCTGCGGAACCGCAGAAAAAGGCAGCATTCCAAAAATCGTTACCTTTTTGCAGTACCTTATAGAACAGTTCATTGCCTGCGGGTATTCTACCTTTGGTGACCAAATTACGCTCGAAGGGGTCGGGGTTATAGAACCAGTGAGGAGTTTGGACAAACGATACTTTGGGGTCGAAGAAAAAACCCATTGTATGCAAGAGAATTTGCCGCGATGGAATGTGGTCGCAGTCCAGAATCAACACTAAATCGCCGTCGGTTTTGTAAAAGGCGGTATTGATATTACCTGCTTTAGCGTGGTCGTTATTGTCCCGCGTCATGTGTATACAGCCGAGTTCTTGGCACATTTGCCGTAGCTGTTCCCGTCTGGCGCTAAACTGTTCTCGGCGTGGGTCGTTCTCTTTGTACTTTTCTGGACGACCATCATCAAGAACATAAACCTTTTTCTGATCAGGGGCATAATCACAGGCTAAGGCTGCCACAGCCGTTTTACGAACAATCTCCACATCCTCGTTGTATGTGGGGATGTAAATATCAACTTTGAACCATTCTTCAACAGGAATATTTGTGAGATTAACTGGTTGGCGTTCTTGAATTTTCAGGGTTTGAAAGTATGCCAATACCAAGGTGAGGATGGCATAAAGTTCAGCAGCGTACAAGAATACGCAAGCGATGCTGTTGAGCCAACCATCAAAGTTGAGGGTGTAGCTGGTGCGGTAGTATAAATAACGCAGGGTTGTTACCATACTCAGCCACAGCATAAACAGGTGATAATAGTGGCTGATTTCTGAAGAGGACTCTTGAAACTCTGCGTGGATAAGCAGTTGACCGAGTAGTACGAGAAACACTGCTACCAATCCCTGCTGCCATACTTCTATTGGAGTAATAATCAGTGGCACTGAGAGCAACAATAGCAGCAGGATAAACCACTTAAACTGTTTCAGACCGACCTTTTGAAGAGTGCGGTCAAAAAATCGGGGGGTAATATCAATCAACCAATTGCTCAATTTTGAGCGCTGGCGATCGCGTGATTTCCGAGGCGATGTATGTGGAGAAGAAGACATTTTGGATCTAAATTTTGAAATTTAAATTTAAGATGGGCGATACCTAATCGAAAGTGTCTACTTTTTGTCAGCAGTCAAGCGCTTGATATACAACTGAAGAATTCCGTAAAGAATTAAAGACACACTGAAAATGCCTACAGGTAGCAATAGCCAATTTTCTTGTAAAAAGCGTGATGCTTTACTGAGGAGAGTGGTATTTTCTAAGCGACGAGTGTTTGGGGCACTTTGGAAAAACTGTAGTTGATAGGCATCAGCATCGTAGGAAACTGGGTCTTTTTGATCGCTACTAATTAGCACCGTATCCTTTTTGAGTTGGAAGAACCACGGATCTTGATTGAGGACTTGCCGCACTCGCTCTAAACCAGTTTCGGTTTGAGATGTTAAAGCTAGAACGACGCGATCGCTATTCCAAGGAGAGATAATTTGCTTAATCATCCCTTGTGTATCTTGCGGGGTCTGAACCACAGCATTGGCAGAGGAACGGGAATAGGCCTGACTCAAGTTGAAGCCAGTGGAATTAAATACTTCGGGAAAAGGAAAGTCTTCTCGCGTTCCAATTCCTACCAAATGGTCATTTTTGCGGGCTTTTGTTGGCAAAGCATCCGGTGTATAAACATTTAGTTTGACAGCATCTGCTTGACTGAGCCTTCCTAAGCGTTCGCTAAAAGCTAACAAAGTCAACACATCTGTCTTCGAGGGGATTTGTGGCACGACAATCGCTGTCTGGGACAAATCCTGCGGTGCAGCAAAGGGGAAACCGAATTTCAGCAGGTTCAAGTCTGGTAGTTGTGTAGAAATTTCCCGCTTCAGGTCGAAGCTAGTATCAGAATGCACCGTACCTGTAAGTTGTTGATCTGGTGGCTGAAGACAATTCTGTTTATCAAACGGTTCTCTGGGATTCATCCGCAAGAAAACTTGTATTTTCGAGCTGGGTTTGATCAAATTTTCCGGCAAATTGACTTTCAGGTTTTTGCGAGTTTCTCCCGCCTCAGAATCAAGACGTGCCCCACCAATGAAAACTCCATCCAGTAAAACTTCGATCGCCGAAGTTCGCGGATTAACCTGCGGCCCGTAGCTATACACCAGATTCATGGAACTACCCCGGACAAACCGATCATCTGGTAAAGCGCGAAAATCAATTTCAATTGGCGGCGCTCCGATCCCACGTACAGTTACATCACTAAACGGCTCACCATTTACCTGGGTTTTGATGTCGCCCAGTTTAAAAGAATTTTGTTCTGGCAAATAACGAGGCCACTGGCGGAGTCCTGGTGTAGAACCTTCCTTGATGGTACTGACGAATACTACCTGACCAGTCCCCATTTTCCGCAAATCTGGCTGTGATAAAAATTGGGTTGCCTTTTCCACCGCTTTTGCACTGTTGCCAGTAGCAATTAAAACCGGAACCCCACTCTTTTCAGCTTTAGTTATAATCAACACCCCTGTTTCATCTGGTACGAGGTTATTATCACGATCAAGAATTTGATTGCTGACGATTTTCAGGGGCAAATTCTTCCAAGTATTTAGGGTTGGTTGCTCGTTGGGAGTACCAATGATCACCAAGCGATCGCTTGCCTTCACATTTGCGACATCAGACACCAAGCTCGTCTGAATCGGGCGAAAATCTGCGATTCTCCCCAATGCTGCTTGTAAGCGAGCTGCTGTTGTCAACCAGGATTGATCAACTTGACTCGGTTGCAAATAAGCAATTTGGTTAGTTTCTAAGCCGAGTTCGTCAAAGAAAGGATAAGGATAGCGGCTGAAATTCAGGGGAATCGGCTGTCGTTCATAGTTCAAGATTAATTTGGAATCTGGCAGAATCTCCGTCCACAAGTCGGGGCTACTAGGGTCGCTACATTCAATGCTGTTATTCTGCTGTGCCACCAATATGAGTTCGTTATAGTCTTGCAGCAGCTTTGTTGGGATATTAAAAAGTACTTGACCTACTTGGGACTCTTTGCGATTGAGTGGTACGCTACCAACACTGGTGCCATTGACTAACACGGTCAGGTTAGAGCGATTGGCATACAGGGATGGTGAATGTTGAAAACGGATTAAAGCTTGTACCTTACCCCGATCTAATTTCCAGCCACGAGGACGGGTAAAGGCAAGACGACCTTCTGAGTAAACCCCGCGTAAGCGCATCCGGTTGCCCACAATCGGACTACGATTAAATTCTAGGGTGTAACTTGTCAGATTCTTGGCACTAGCAGCTTTTAAGTCTGCTTTACTATTATTTTCTGATGTCGTTGCTTGAGCTAATAAAGTTACTTCTTGTTGCAGATCACCTTTGGTTTGAGCTTGAGCGCTCAATAATGAACTAGGAAATAAAAAAAAGCAAGAAGTAACAATAATTGCTTTTTTACTAATTTGGGAAAGATGAAACAATTGCTTCATGGTAAAGTGTGATTTTAGTGTGAATTTACTCAAATTTTTTATGTAAAAAGCACAAGTATTTTGTTGCTTTTAGAACTTCAAAATCATCCCATCGGATTTTTTTTTAAAATCAACGGAGTCAGTCTGCCACTAGTAAAAGTTAGTTGGGAAGCTTATGCCCTAACTCAGCGTTAGGGAATTTCATTTAAGCAATCGCTGGGGAATTGTCTTTGGAGGTAGCAATCCTAACCAAGCCAAATTCTGGGTGTAATAAGCAGATTGATCCCCCCAAATTCCCTGCTTGTATTGAGGCAGTATTTTTTTCACAAGCAGTTCTTGAGCGATCGCTGGTTCTACCAACTGCATGGCGGTATAAAACATAGCGTATTGGGATGTAGCTTCGTAATCCACTAATGCTTTCCCTTGGAGATCGATAGTTGCTGGTAAACTCGATTGTTTACTCCACAGTTTTTGCAGGTGCTGAGTGGATTTCACTAGATAGCGCTGCGCTTGGGGTGAGTTGAACCAGGCAGCATCCAACGACAAACGCCACCAGACTCGATAGGAATCAAAGCTATACAAACTCTTCAGATTACTAGATGCTGGTAGGGTTTGGTATTTTCCGGTTTTGGTATTTAGAGCTATCCAATCACTGGGTAAACCTACGCTAGAAAGCTTTGCGGAATCTTCTAGCACTTGATAGCTGCTGTCTACCAAACTCAACCAATCATGTTGGGGGTCAACTTGTGCAAAGATGCGAAAAGCATAAGGTGCAAAATAAGAGGGATTCAGGTAAAGAGTAGATGCATTCGGGACAAATGCAGCTACAGGTCCTGGTAACAGGTAGCGCTTACCTTGGGTTTTTGAGATGGTGGACAAGTTCCACAAATCTTGCAGTTTAACTTTTGCCAGTTCCAGGTATTCGGGACGATTCCAACGCCGTGATGCTAAAATCAGGGCAGTAATCGCATCTATATCTCCATCACTGGCAAAGTTACTGTCGATGACACCCCAGTTACCATCTTCTTTTCGTCCCCACTTCCAAGCCCACAAACTATCTGTGCGTTTACCATCTACTTGGCGCTGGAGGTTATTTTCTGACCACTTTAAAGTCAGGGCAAAAGTTGCCGGATCATTGATCAGTACTGCTCTTAGCAAAGCATAAGCTTGACCTTCACTAGTTGAGCGATCGCTTGCTTCGTAATCAATCACCCGTCCATCTGACTGAATAAATCTTTGGCGGTAGCTATCCCAACTTTGGGCTAGTAATTCCCGGTTGGGGGTGGATTTAGGGAGATCAGCTAATAATCCAGTGAGATTTTGACTACTACCTTCAGTGGGGACGTTTGCCACCGGAGTTTGCTCATCCGGGGTTTTGGGGTTTGCTGCCGAGTAACTAGAGACACAGGCAGATAAACCAATCAGGCAGGAAATAGCTGCCACTCTTGGGAAGTGCCACATCCTAAGAATAATTTGATTTGTAAAAAATTAGCTGATGGGGATAGCACAAAAATGTCATCTCCGTACCCTTATTGTTCCCTTGTAGTTGTTGAAAATTAACTTTTATGAAGCAAGTTAAGCGATCGCTAATTTCTGTTTCGGCGTTGATAGTCTTCCCAAGGGGGTTGAAATCCTCGTCGTAGCAGAAAGTCTGTTTGAATTTGTTGTATTTGCCGAGATGCATCGCTATCATTTCCTCCTTCTGCGGCTGCTTCGAGTTGTAGTTGTTCTAACTGTGCCAACGCTGTCAAAGGCTGATCTAAAATCGCATTCAAGCCAGCAAGGGCGCGGCGTGTACCTTTGTCTTCCGGTTTTTGTGCCAGCACTTGAGCATAAATCTCTTGTGCCGATTCAAAGCGGCGTTGTTCAAAGCGAATTCCGCCCAAAGCTGCTAGGGCATCGATGTTATCTGGCTGCTGCGCCAAAATATTCTCATAGGTATTGCTAGCCAAATTCAAATCACCTACAGATCGAGCCAACTCTGCCTGCAACTGGTATGAGTCAGAAGTTTTGGGAATGCGAACAATTAACTGCTTCATCCGCGCTCGTGCTTGAGCAGGATTGCGTTTTGCTATCACCTGTAATAAGCGCAGTTGTAGTGGTATGGAACTAGGGTCAACTTCTAGCAGATAACTATATAAAGCTTCTTTTTGTGGATCAGTAGGCAGCGCTCCTAGCAAACTGTATAGTTCTGGAGGAGTATTAGTTGCAGGTTGTGTAGCTAACCAATTGTTGAGAACTGCCTCTGCTTCTGGTTGCGTGATCCGCTTGGCTTGATAGGCGATACTTGCACGCCCTAGTTGAATAGACAAATTTTGAGGATTGCGGGCTATCAATTGGTCATAAACTGTCACAGCCTCATCAAAACGCTTTTGTTGCAGTCGCACTCCAGCCAGTCCGGCCAAAGTAGCATCAATAATATCGCTACTATTTGGCTTACTAGCAAGCACAGCTTGGTAACGTTGGGCACTCGCTTCGAGACTACCCTCACGACGCTCAATTTCTGCTGCTAATAACTGGGGTGCAAGGTCTTTAGCACCTGCGGGGGTAGCTGTGTAAGCTGCCAAGGCTTGCCTTGCCCCATTCAAATCTTGACGCTGCACATACATCTGCGCTACCCGGAAATTCAAAAACGGGACGTTAACCCCCATTTGTAAAAGATTTTGGTACACAGGTAAAAATTCTGGGTCGGGAGCATCAATGTTTACTAAGGCATTAGCTAGTTGTTGCAACTGGACGCGATCGCTCGGTGCTGATTGTATTGCAGTAGTCAAACGCTGTTTCAAGTCATTTTTACTGAGCAAACCTAGCTGATTTTCCAAAGCCAATTGCTGCACCACCAGACTTTGATCGTTGGGAAATTCTAAAGCCACCCGTCGATACAGTTGCAGTGCTGTTTGTCGTCCTTCGGGGAACCCAGTAAAGACATCAGCGACTTCACGCAGTAGTTTGGGGTCAGGGTTGGGATCGGTTTGGAGTGCTTGACGGTAGAGATTGAAAACTTGCTGGGTGAGAGTAGGATTATTGGTGTACTTACGAATTTCATTGAGCGATCGCGCTAAGGGCAAAATCGCATCTGGCCTTCCCTGTAATACATCTAAAACCGCCAATGCTTGAGCTTGTTGTTGATTGACAAGATATGCTACAGCCAGTTCTTTACGGGTTTCAAACCCTATCTGGTCAAGTTTATTGGAGCGCTGCAACTGTGCTTCTAACACCTGTACTGCTCCCCCAGGATTGCCTGTTTCTCGTAAGGAGCGACCGTAGGCTACTGCTGCATACCCTGTAATGGCTTTACCAGTGGAGCGATAGCGGTTAAACAACTCTAGTGCTTTAGGAAAATCCCCACTGTAACTATAAGTTTGAGCTGCACCAACGACTGCCTCTGGTGTGGGGTTGTTGTTCAGCGCTATTTGGTAGTCTGCCAGGGACTCGGTTAATCGTCCTTGATAAGAGTAGAGGAGAGCGCGGTAACTACGACCTTCTGAATCGTTAGGATTTAACTCTAATAAAGTTGTCAGAGCTTCAATTCCTTTTAAGTTCCACTCAGGACGATAAGTAGCCAATATACCAACTGCCTTTAAAGCTAGCTGGTTGTTGGTGTCTACTGCCAGTACTTGTTGATAAGCACTCCAAGCTTCAGGTATACGTCCGGCTTTGCGATAAGCGATCGCTAATCCTAACTGAACTTGTGAAGATTGCGGTTGACTTTTGAGGGCTTGCTGGAAGGCTGCGATCGCATCATTAATGAAGCCTTTTTTTAACAATGCAAAACCCTTTTGTGCCGATGCTGATAAGCTCTGTGCTTGAGCAGGGGCAATGCTGACCAAAGATGGCACAGTTAGCAAGTAAGTAAAAAGTAAAAATGAACAAGTAAAAATAGAACGATATTTAATTTTTTTAGGTTTTTCCTTTGGCCTTTTATCTATATTGTTTTGACTCATTGAGTAATTCTCCCTCTGGGAGTGACATCAAATTCTGATTTAACCCTGACACCGAAGACTGTTTCTGAGAAATCATCACGTGCTTGAACCGAAAAGCCTATCCGTAGATTGTCAATAAATTTAAAATCATAGAACATTTCCAATACATCCGGACGATTTTCACGACGTAGGCGATCATTAGAGAGAGCGCGTCCATAAGCGATTCCTAATCGGTCATCTGGGGTAAACAGATCCAAAAAGCTAGCTCCCAAAACGTAAGTATTTGCACCCTCTCCTAAAGTGCGGTTTTCGTAGCGACCATAGCGCCCAAACAAACCTAATTTCAGATTAGGAATAAAGACTTCGGCATTGACACCGTATGCTTCTTCGCGATCATTTTTATCAGGGCCAAATTGATTGTTTCCTCTGGCAAGGCTATAGCTTTCGAGGAAGCTATCACCAACACCAGCGTCGCGATCGCTGGCATAAGTACCACGAATAATTGCATTGCCGTAACGGACGCCGATTTCGCCAGCAAATCCATCTAAAGAAAAGTCACCGATTTTGTCTGCTGATGAAAAGACTGCCGCTTTCGCTTCAATATTGTCGGTGACACTCCAATCGGCTAACAAACCAGTGCGGGAACTAATCCCTGTCGCCGCCAGTGCTGGGTTGGTTTGAAACACCGGATTAAAGAATTGACTGGCTCCATCTTTAGCAAAGCTGTTGCGATCGAAATAAGACGTTAAATCTATTTGACCGATCACAAACCGCAGATTAGGTACTCCTGCTAGTGAAGTCGCCAAATAAAGCTCGTTGATGTTCAAACCCTCGTTTCGGGAGTCATCCAAGTTGGTGCCTTGGCTTGTTAAGTCTAGGGTTGCCCCAATCAAAGCTTGAGGAGACAATGGGTAGATTCCAGTGACTCTCGCCCGCGCTGAAGTGTCGCCGCCTTGGGTAATATAAACTCCTTGGAATTGTAAAGAGGGTTCCCTTAAACTACTGCTAGGAAGCTGGCGGCGTTGTTGAGTAGTTGTCGATGGGTTAACTGGCACTGCTGCGCTTGGAGTAGGAGTCGTACTAAGGACTGATGGTGTTGTCTGTGGATTGAGTTGTTGATTAAAAGTTGGCGCTACTCCTGGTGCAGTGAATTCTGGCGTTGCAGGCAAATTCGGAAGTGGTGGCAGGGGAGCTATTTGAGAACTGAGTAGTTGATTAAAAGTTGGTGCTGCTGGTGCGGTGAATTCTTGCGTTACAGGCAAGTTGGCAAGTGGTGGCGGTGGAGCTGAATTACTTGGTGGCTCTGAGCCGTTCATCTGTCCCTGCAATCCTAAATTAAGGCCAGAACCTGCTGCCACTCGTGGTGCAATAGAACTACGTGCCGCTGCCGGGGCTTTTCCAGTTACTTGCTGCTCAATGAAGGCACTCTCCATCTGTTGGAGATCGTTGACTGGTTTGGGTTCTACAACTTTCAACGCTGGATTAGCGATCGGTGCAACTGCTACACCAGTCGTTACACGTGGAGGATGTAATGTCTGCGACCCTGGGACAGGTAATTTAGCCACTGGTAGCGGTTCTGCTAAACCTAATTGGTAGTCGAGAGCCTCTAGCTGAGATGGGTTGACTTGAGCTGAAGACTTTTCGCTCACTGCCAGTACCCAGCAAATCGAGACGGCGACAGTACAAAGCAGTGGATAAACCTTGTGGTACTGGCTTGAAAAAGTAAATTTATAACGATCTAATACTATTTGCCTCATCAGCCTAGTTGGGTAACAACTACATATTTAGGTTATTGAATGTCGCTACTTTAGCAAAGTAAATGAGTATTAACCACTAGATCGAAAAAAATTCGTAATTTTAAATTAATTGATTAAGAGTCGATAAAATTTGTTAGTTTTAACAATAAATTGGGCATAATAGGTAAAAACATCAGATTGCTTAGTAAAAAGCCAAAAAAGTATTTTTTATTATGGATTATCTTGATTTAAAGACTATTTTGCACAGATTTAAAGCTTTATTTACTGCTAATTTCCAGGTAAGCATCTTTCTAATGCTTTTAACTACCAATTATGGCTGTGTTCAAAAAGCACAAGAAAAGCTGGAAATGAAAATTGCAGATGTACAACTTATATCAAGTAAAGGTGTATACAATGTCGTCGGTAGTACCAATCTCCCCGAGTCTAGTAAGATTACAGTGTCCGCTGTGCGTTATTTACGTCCAGCATCAGGACAAGCAGAAGCTTTACTGAATTCAGACACGAATACTAGCCGTTCAATTCTGGCTCGTCAAATTGTGGAAGTGAAGCAGGGAAAATGGGAGGCTGCGCTGAATCTGTGGCAAGTTTCACCCAATGGTAGTTTCCAAGAAGTTTGGCAAGCCAATCCAGCACAAATACCACTCTTTCCAGAAGGTGGCGTTACATTTGTAGCTATTTTCGATCCTGCTACTCAGTCGGAACAGCTAGATAATCAAAACTCTCAAAAGTTGAAGTCAGAAAATCAACAGCTTGAAAAGCTTGAAGGAAAGTTGATTCGCTTTACTAACGAAGGTGAAAGATATTTAGAAGTTAGCCAAACATTAACAATACCCCTACCTACGGGGAAAACAATACCACCTCGTCCGCAACCGGAAGACTTGAATGGTGGTTGGGGAAACCGATATCAAATCCCACCGCAATCCATAGCTTCTAAAAGTACCTTACTTCCACCAATAAAAAATAGGCAAACGAATGCCTATGTGACTCCTTCAGAGTTTCTTAGGTGATAATTAAGATGACCATCAAACCCATAAAATAATCCTGTCTATGTACCCCTACTTACTTCCTACTTTATTAAGGACGGGGTACTATAGCCTTCCATCTCTATTTTTGATAGATAAAAACTGGAATACCAGCCTCAATATGAGCGCTGGTATGCAGATATTAATTGCTCTTTGATAAACAGATTTGAGTAAATTTTAAAGGACAGTATTATAGTAAATCTGGAATGTAGCTTTGGATTCTACCTCAGCATTTGTTACTTGAGATGTTAGTTGCAAATTCTCCTGCATTGCTTGCATTTGTAACATCATATCTTTAATTTGTTTTTGCAAATCTTCAAATTCTGATGGCATGATTGCTGTTTGATTCACTTCAGCAGCAGTAATTTCTTTAATGCTGTTAGGATTTTCTTGAGCATAGGCAAGGAAAGGTTGGGCAGCTGCAAATGCAGAATTAGCAGCAATATTTCTCATAGTAGTGGTATTTTCTTGAGTTGCAACCTTTGGCACAGGATTTTCTGAGTGTGTGTGCATCAGCATTGGGGTTTGCGCTCCAATAGGTTGAGATGCAGTTATTGTTATTGCAGAGCTTTTTGAACTGAAAGCTTGATCAAAAGGTACTTCGTCATCTAAAAAAGCGTTCAATCCAGAAGTTTGCAACCGAGGCTCAGAAACTTGCCATTCTTTTAGTAATGCCTCTTTTTGCTGTAGGTGTTGCTCTAGATTAGATAATTCCTGCTGAATTTTCGCTGATTTAGAAGAAGAATTTCGCCAACCACAGAAAGCGAGTGCTGAAATTCCAGACCCTATACTAAGTGCAGTTGCAAAAACTACGTAAGGAATAGCAATATCTCTAAGTTTGCCATCAAAAATAGGTTCTTCCTGGAATTTGATAGCTATTTGTTTATCGCCTAGTGTTGCAACAGGAAATGACATTAAAGAAAATACACTTAGAGTAGCGATCGCAGGTGGTAGTAAAAATTTTTGCAGTGCAGAAAGTGTCATATTCAGAAAGCTTTTGTAAAATAAAAGGCTATCGATAGATTGCAGCAGATCTAAATACCGCTTATAACATCTAGCTTTATAGAGTTTTCACGGTCACTCAATATATGTACTGCCTTACTGTCTAAGTTATTCTCTATACGAGATACTTTCAATAGAAAACTCATGAAGAACTAAGTGAAATACGTAAATTTTTTGTAAATTAAGTAACTACCACAAACTATATAAAGGGAAATTTAAAACCTAGATAAGAGTTTATACGTATTACTAATCAAACTTTCCAGCATTCTTGAGTTCCACTATCCAATTTTTACAGATGCAGAAACAATATTAGCTAAGTATTGCTCTTAATTTACTAAGATGGTCAAACGCATGGAAGGTTAGTTAAGTAGTATAAATAGCTATCAAATAAACGCATTGTAATCAGAGTACATATGTTTAACGTCGGCATAAAAATCATATTTTACAAAAATACTTTTTACCTAAAGATACTGTAAAATCTCCTTACTCGTAAAAAGCATCATATATTTTTTTGCTGATTCGACTTAGATATTGCCCTACAAGAAAAGTAATCATAGTATGCAAGTTATCAATAAAAATAAACCAAAAACATTGAGATTACATAAGCGATTACTGATATTTTCCCTAAGTCTAATAGTATTTTTAGTAATTATTTTGACTAAAGGACCTGCTAGTATTCAGCTAGATGCTTCTAGGGCTGCGATGCCAATAGATTTACCACTTTCAACAATTGGTAGAACAATTGTGGATGCGAAAGGCAAGGTTGTATCACTTAGAGGTGTTAATTGGTTTGGAATGGAAACTGATACGCACGCCCCTCACGGTTTATGGAAACGAGATTATAAAGAAATGCTCGCACAGATTAAAAGCTTAGGATATAACGTTATCCGATTACCTTATTCTGTGGCAGGATTGCGATCGCTTAATGTAAGTGGGATTGACTTTGGAATTGGCAGTAACCAAGAACTTCAAGGTAGAACACCCTTGGAGGTAATGGACTTAGTTATTCAGGAAGCAGAACGTCAAGGATTGCTAATCCTGCTCGACAGCCACCGCCTCAACGACCAGCAAATTCCAGAATTGTGGTATGGAGACGGCTTTACGGAGGCAGACTGGATCGATACTTGGACAATGTTAGCAATTCGATACAAGAATCAAACTAACGTTATTGGCGCAGACTTAAAAAATGAACCCCACGGAAAAGCTAGCTGGGGTGATAACAATATAACTACTGACTGGCGATTAGCAGCAGAACGTGCAGGCAATGCGATTCTGGGCGTTAATCCTAATTGGCTAATTGTCGTTGAAGGAGTGGAAAAGAATGTCCCCGGTCAAAAATTGCCACAGCATTGGTATGGTGGTAATTTAGAAGGTGTAAAAAATTACCCAGTACGCTTGTCTCTTTCTAATAAGCTAGTCTATTCTCCTCATGAGTACGGCGCTGGGGTGTACAATCAGCCCTACTTTTATGACTCTAACTTTCCTAACAATCTGATTGATCGCTGGCAAATAGGATTTAACTATATCGCTAGTCAGAATATCGCCCCCATCTTGATTGGGGAGTTTGGAGGACGGCAAGTAGACTTAAATTCCAAAGAAGGAATTTGGCAAAATGAATTGGTGAAATACATTCAAAAAAATAACTTGAGCTTTACTTACTGGAGTTGGAATCCTAATAGTGGTGATACAGGCGGAATTTTATTAGATGATTGGCAAAGTGTTGATCTACCCAAGCAGCAATTACTGTCCCAATTGCTCCCAACTGTACAAGTTCAACCGCCAGATCAACCTATTAATCCTCCTGTTTCCCCAACTCCTACTCCTTCTATCTCCCCATCTACTACTAGTACTGCCCAACTAAAAGTCACTACTGAAATCAGTTCTAACTGGGAAACTGGATTTTGTGTCAGCTTCAAAGTTACAAATCAGGGTAATACCAAGGTTAATAACTGGCAACTGGCATTTAATATGAATCAAGCTAAGATTAATAACTTTTGGAACGCAGATTTTAAGCAGCAAGGAGCTATACAGTATGTAGTGACTCCCTTGGACTGGGGAAAAACAATTGAACCAAATCAAGTACGGGATATTGGGTTTTGTGCCAACAAACTTGGTTCTGACTATCAGCCGCAGCAAACAGCCGCCGTCTCGATTTGAAAAAGAGGCAAGGGAGCAGGGAGCAAGGGGGATGGTTCAAGTGGGGATTCGATCCCGTCTGTTGGGCTAGCTTCCGGCTCTTTACGAGAGCCAGTTAGTAGAAGTGGGGGACTCAGACCCATTTTTTTCCCTTGATTCCACAGCAGTTATTGAAGGGGTCATTTCTCCTTGCCCCCTTCAACAACTGTCTCTTCGTTGAAGCCAAAAGTTAAAAGGCGAATTTGTCATGATAGGAGAAATAACTAATTCCATTAACCATTGAGTATTAAATCAGCACACAAGATGACTGAAGCAACAGCAACTCGTCCCAACGCCTACGTCCAGGAAACCGGGCCAACCATTCATTACGTGGTGGCAATGTCCCAACCAGAAACCCATCTGTTTGAGGTGACTTTACACCTTGTCAATTACCCCTCACCGATTCTCGATTTAAAATTGCCGGTGTGGACACCCGGTTCCTACTTAGTCCGAGAATATGCTAAGAATTTACAGGATTTTGTGGCTTTTACAGAGGATAAACCTTTAGCTTGGCGGAAGATCAGCAAAAATCACTGGCAGATAGATAAAAAGGGTGTTTCAGAATTAACTGTACGCTACCGCGTTTTTGCGAATGAACTATCGGTACGGACAAATCACTTAGATGCTACCCACGGTTATTTTAACGGTGCGGCACTATTTTTTAGAATACCGGGGTGGGACAAGCAACCCATTCGCGTCACTATCGTACCACCACGCCCGGAATGGCAGGTAACTACTGCCTTGTCACCGATTGGTGAGGAAAAAAATACTTTCTTAGCTGGCGATTTTGATACTCTCGTTGATACTCCGTTTGAGATTGGTCGCCACCAATTGTATAAATTTGAGGTATTAGGAAAACCCCATGAACTGGCAATTTGGGGGCAAGGAAATTTCCAAGCCCAGCAGATGATTGCTGATATTCAAAAAATTATTCACGTAGAAGCACAGATGTTCGGCGGTTTGCCATATAAACGATACGTGTTTCTACTACATTTATTTAGCCAAGCTTTTGGCGGTTTGGAGCATAAGGACTCTTGCTCCTTAATTTACCAGCGTTTTGGATTTCGCGCTCAAGATAAGTACAATCGCTTTATGCAATTGGTAGCACACGAGTTCTTTCACTTGTGGAATGTCAAGCGAATTCGCCCAAAAGCATTAGAGGTTTTTGATTACGATCAAGAGAACTACACACCATCATTGTGGTTTTGTGAGGGTACTACTAGTTACTACGACTTGTTAATTCCTTTGCGGGCGGGAATTTATGATGTTCAAATGTATTTGAATAATTTGGGTAAAGAAATCACTAGATATGAAATGACACCGGGACGTAAAGTACAACCCGTTTCCGAGTCGAGTTTTGATGCATGGATAAAACTCTATCGCCCGGATGCCAATAGCGGTAATTCCCAAATCTCCTACTATTTAAAGGGCGAAATGGTATCGTTGTTGCTGGATTTACTGATTCGCTCTACTCATGACAATCAGCGCTCCCTCGATGACGTGATGCTGAAAATGTGGCAGCAATTTGGGCAAGATGAAATTTGCTACACCCCAGAACAGTTGCAGGAAGTTATAGAATCTGTCGCCGGAATCGATTTGACTAATTTCTTTAAACGTTACATTGATGGCACTGACGATTTACCTTTGAATCAGTACTTAGAACCCTTTGGCTTGCAGTTGGTAGCTGAACAGCAAGAAGAACCTTACTTAGGTATAAGAATAAATACAGAGAACGGGCGGGAGATAATTAAATTTGTGGAGACTGGTTCACCTGCACAAGCAGGGGGAATTGATGCAGGTGATGAGTTGTTAGCAATTGATGGGATTAAGGTAACAGCGGGTGGCTTAAGCGATCGCCTCAAAGATTACCAACCAAACGATACAATTGCAGTCACAGTTTTCCACCAAGACGAACTGCGTACCTATTCCATTACCCTAGCGTCACCATGTCCCACTCGATATCAGGTAAAGCCTGTTGAGCATCCTGACTCCACACAGCAGCAAAATTTTGCTGGATGGCTTGGGGTAGCGATCGCAACTGTTTGATAAAGGGATTGGGCATTGGGCATTGGGCATTGGGCATTGGGCATTGGGCATTGGGGACAAAGGGAAAGACTTCTTGCAAGTTCTCACAAGTTACCTTGTCCTACTTGTCCCCTGCTCCCTGCCCCCTGCCCCCTGCTCCCTGCCCCCTGCTCCCTGCTCCCTGCCCCCTGCTTCTTCCCCAATCCTAATGCGTTCTCACCGCCCCAGAGTAAATCAAACCCCGTTGCAAATCCAGGGTTATAATTGCCCCATCTCGAATCGCCTGGGTTGCCTGCTTCACGCCGACAATCACTGGTACACCTAGACGTAAGCCAATAACTGCTGCGTGACTTGTAAGACTTTCCTCTTCAGTAATAATTCCAGCAGATTTACGAATTGCCTCGACGAAATCGGCACTAGTGCGGGGTGCAACTAATATGTCTCCAGGATTAAAGTTACTAACATCCATACCAGTATTAGCCACCCGGGCGCGACCACTCACTGAACCTTGTCCCAGTCCAATTCCGTGACCTAGTATTGCCGTTACCACTTCTACCTTAATCAAATCTGTGGAGCCGGAAATTCCCTGGAGTGTGCCAGCCGTCATTACTACTAAATCACCTTCAGATAGTAACTTCAACTCCTGAGCCACGTTGATCGCAGCTTGAAATGTCTGACCAGTGGAAGGTAATCCTAGCACCAATAGCGGTTTTACTCCCCACACCATCTGTAGTTGCCGTGCCACATTTACATGGGGTGTCACTGCCAAAATCGGTGTCTGGGGACGGAACTTAGAAACATTGCGAGCTGTTGCCCCAGTTTGCGTTAGGGTCATGATTGCCGCTGCACCTAGTTGTTCGGCAATTTGACCTACAGCTTGACTAATAGCATTGGGAATGGAGCGCCGGGAATCTCTCAAAGAACGTAAGTTTAAGTGTTGGGCTTCCTCCTGCTCCATACGTTCGGCAATCCGCGCCATCGTCGCCACTGCTTCTACAGGAAAGCTACCCACAGCGGTTTCATTAGAGAGCATTACCGCGTCTGTGCCGTCTAAAATCGCATTTGCCACATCAGATACTTCAGCGCGAGTGGGGCGGGGATTGCTCACCATGCTGTCTAACATCTGGGTGGCGGTGATGATAGGAATTCCCAAGCGATTTGCTGTAGCAATTAGCCGCTTTTGGAGAACGGGAACATCTTCTGCTGGCAATTCTACCCCTAAGTCGCCTCTGGCAACCATGACGCCATCACACAAAGCCAGAACCGCCTCCATTTGTTCGATGGCCTCGTGCTTTTCAATTTTGGCAACCACCGGCACTTGCTTGCCTGTACTGGAAATTAGTTCTTTAATTTCGATCATGTCCTGCGGATTTCGGACAAAGGAAAGTGCTACCCAATCTACACCTTGATCTAGACCAAACATCAGATCCTCTCGATCTTTGTCGGTCATTGCTTTAATTGACAGGTAAACGCCGGGAAAGTTTACGCCTTTATTGTTAGAAAGTTTACCAGGCACGGTGATCCGACAATGCAAATCACCTTTGTCCCGGTTAATTTCCTCCACAAGCATTTCTACTCGTCCATCATCAAGGAGGATTTTTGCGCCAACTGGGACTTCTTCGGCTAAATAATCGTAGGTGACGCAGCTAATTTCTTGAGTACCGATCACTGGACGATTTGTCAAGGTGAAGCGATCGCCTTTTGCTAAAACTATAGACCCATTCTCAAACTTCCCCAAGCGAATTTTTGGGCCCTGCAAGTCTTGGAGAATAGCCACTGGCTGATTTAATTCAAAAGCGGTTTGCCGAATTAAGCGAATACTACGCTGATGGTCGGCATGAGTTCCGTGGGAGAAGTTTAGCCGCAGCGTCGTGGCTCCCGCTTCAATAATCGCCTTGAGCATTTCAGGACTGCTAGTAGCGGGGCCAATAGTAGCGACAATTTTTGTCCGGCGCAGAGAATCTCTTAATTGCATAGGGGCTGAAGTTAGGGAGCTATCTGGGAAGTCATCGTAACTTAAGTTGCATCTCCTTTTCAGTCACTGCTATACCAATAGATATAAGCAGTTAAAGAGGGTTTATGGGAGAGTGGAGGCTGTGGGATAGACTAGATATAGTACATCAATCTTATATCCATCCTCCCAACGAAGGAATTTATCCCATCAACTTCTTGCCGATTGTCATACCCCACTTATCAGTAAAGACTAGTCTTCGTTTGGAATCATAGCGTTATTCATCTACTGATATGCAAAGCTGTGGATAAATATTGCTATACAAAACTTTACAAAATTTTATTCTTTTCTAATATTTATCGTATATTTGTAATGTTTGATTAAGAAGGAGTCAATGTTAGAAATGATCGCATCGGAGGCACGAAAGCCACTGACAATCCCGCCAAAGGAATTTTTAGCGCCTCCTGGTGATTTCAATCCCACGCTACTGCTGTTTTTTGTAGCTGTAGCAATGCTGGTATTATCTAACTTTGGTTACTGGCTTTGGGAATGGCCGCACTGGCTGTGCTTTAGCATTAACACTATTGCTTTGCATTGTGCTGGGACTGTAATTCACGATGCTTGTCACCAATCTGCCCATCGCAACCGGGTGATGAATGCGATGTTAGGGCATGGCAGTGCGTTGATGCTAGCTTTTGCTTTTCCAGTGTTTACGCGGGTGCATTTACAGCATCATGGACATGTCAATCATCCCGAAGACGACCCAGATCATTATGTCTCTACTGGTGGCCCGCTATGGCTGATTGCGGTGCGGTTTTTGTACCATGAGGTATTTTTCTTTCAAAGGCGACTGTGGCGTAAATATGAGCTATTAGAATGGTTCATCAGCCGCTTAATTGTCGGTGTAATTGTTTATATATCAGTGCAATACCACTTTTTAGGTTACATTCTGAATTTTTGGTTTATACCAGCTTTTGTGGTGGGCATAGCACTGGGATTATTTTTTGACTATTTGCCCCATCGTCCTTTTGCAGAGCGCGATCGCTGGAAAAATGCTCGTGTCTACCCGAACCAAGTTCTTAATATTCTGATTATGGGACAGAATTACCACTTAATTCATCATTTGTGGCCTTCTATTCCTTGGTATAATTATCAACCTGCCTACTATGTCATGAAGCCTCTGTTAGATGAAAAAGGCTGTTATCAAACTTCAGGATTGTTGCAGAAAAAGGACTTTTTTGAGTTTGTTTACGACATCTTTTTAGGAATTCGGTTTCATCATCAAAAAGAATAGAGTTGTTGCAGCATTTCCTTTGCTAATTCTAGAGCGGAGATGGCTTGGTCACGGCTGACGCTAGAAAAGTGATCTGAAAACTTATCCAGTGAGTCACCCGCTTCTAGATAATCAAGCAAGGTTTTTATCGGCACACGAGTACCAACAAAAACAGGAGTTCCCCCCAATATATCGGGGTCACTATGAACAACACGCGATGTGGATGTCATATAGTTACTTGTGTGCCACAGATTACGTTTTGATCCTAACTCTCATCGTCTCGGAAATCTCAGCATATATTCCATTAATCACGCCATTTTGCATACAGGTAATTATTCAGAATATTTTCATCTTTGCTCAGTAATATATTATTATTTAATAAAGCATTCGCCGTAATAATCCGATCAAAAGGATCGCGAGTCCAAGTAATAGTTAAGCTAGTACTGATAATATCATTAAAGTTTTGATTACATATTTTTAAACCAATTTCCTCGGACAGGTTAGGAATAATCACATCAGGTTTATCTTTAAGACGTTTTATTTCATATAAATATTGTAACTCTAATCTCACAATTGGCGAAATATAAACGTCATTATCATTAATTAATGTTTTAGCAATATCAGTTAATTTATCTGTCAAGCCAGCATAGAGCTACGCTACAACATGAGTGTCAAGATAAATCAATCTTAATCTCCTGTTCCCAACTGATATTAACTAAATCATCTGGATTTCCTTGAATAGCATCAGATTTAAATGTTAAGTTTTTAATTTTATCTTTTTTTTCTATAGGAACAATTTTTAATAACTTACCATTTTTGTTAATTTCTAGTGGAATACCTGTTTCTAGCACCTCATCTAGTAGACGCTCAATATTATTACTTAATTCCGTTAGTGTAACCTTTTTCATTGCTTGTCTTAAATATCTACATTCACATTCTTTGATGAGCTTAGATATCATAGCAAAAAATCTTCCCTTACCCTAAAGATTGTTATGGAATGTAGCAACAATACCTCAAATTCTCTAGTTTTGTGGATGTTTGCGATCGTCTCCGGCGGGGCGTAGCCCATCGCCATATTGTCACGGTGTATTATAAAAACCTTTGCGATCGCATCACCGTTGTTCTAGCCTACAGGAAGCAAGCTAGGCTATGACATCTATTCTTCTGCTTGTTGTATGAGGAACTTAATTAAATCGTCAGATAGCCATAAACCAGCATCTTTTATCGCTTGAATTGGTTGTGAAATTTCAGAAATTAAACCTTGTTTCTTGGCCAAGACGAGCATTCCTAAAGTTCCCATAAATGGAATGTTTAAGGTTTTAGCTACCCGTCTAGCAGCAGCATCATCAATCATTGCTCGATAACCAGTATTTTCTAGAGCAAAGCTCAAAACTTCAGATTCGCCACGATCTAGTCCCCAAGCTAGAATTAAAGATGAGACACTGGTGAGAGTAACTCTTTTTGCCCAAGAAGATATAGATAATTGTCTTGATGCTGTATCAGTTTTTCCTGCCTCTACAATTTCATCCCAAACACCTGAGGGAACAATAATTTCAGTGAATAGTTCTGGTAGTAAGTAGGCAAACTGACTTTTAAATAAGACAATTAACGGAGAAGTATTAATTACAATTTTATTCATCTAAAGTAGCAAGTTCTGCCGCTAATTCTTGAGTAGTGTATTGAAAAGGAGAAACTTGATAGCGAGCGAGAATATTAATAAATTCTGCCCTGTTTAAGCCAGCGATTTCTGCTGCTTTTCCTTGAGATATCTCTCCCATTTCGTACCATTTTACAGCAGCAACTACCCTCATTTCTTGAGCAAATTCATCAGGGTCTTTTCTGAGAGCAGAAAAAACGCTATCTGGAAATTCGATAGATATGGTTTTCATAATATTGAACCTAATAATATTTCAATAATTGATTAGATTTTAACAGCACGTTGTAAGTTTATGTTTTTAACATATAGCTTACTTCCTACATAAATTTTAATCTATAGGACTCATATTTGATTGGTGAAAAAATTCAATATACCTTAAAGAGGCTTCTTGACTGTTGCCTATTGCCTGACTACGCAAATAATTTTATTAATTAAATCGGATCGCTATATAAAAATAACCTCCTAAAGCGATCGCCTCGAAAGTTTCCCGAAAGTGCGATCGCTTACATTGGGTGACTGTAAATAACCACGTAAATTAGCACAACTGTATCCAATTAAATCCTCTAGGTTATTTAAGTAAACCCAGAGTTTTACGGTTTTGTCATAACTAACAGAAGGGATGGTCTATTTTTTTAACCAACATTACCCGCAGACAACACTTGTTCAACTGTAAGTGCAATTTCCGGGAAAGTTACAGACACAATTTGCTGACTCCCGCTAAAATCTTTTTCCTCGTACAATCCTTCTGACAACAATAAAATCGTAATTTTTGACTCTATTGGATCTACAATCCAATATTCAGGAATCTCTAACGCTGCATATTCAGAACGTTTATATCGATAATCGCGTTTTACTGAATCAGGGCTGACAACTTCTACTACTAATATCGGCGCAGACTGACAAACAGCAGACTCATCAAGGAATTCCATCACCTGTTCATCTGTGACAACATAAACATCAGGCAATCTTGACTTTCGCCATCCCGTTCTTACCCCTGCCTCTCTAAAGCATAGCCAAGGTAAACTCAAGCGATTGATTTCTGCCTTAAAGTTATCCTGAATAAAGTCAGAAATTAGTAAATGTCTAAAAGTTGGTGGATTTATGCGTTCTAGTTTGCCATCCACCAGTTCATAACGGCTATCAGTACCATCGTTATAAGCGAGATATTCTTCAAAAGAGTATAGACGCTCTGTACTTGTCTGTGTCATCGCGCAACTTTTAAATAAAGGTTTTTTTGAGGTAGTACTCAAAAAATCATGAGTAATTGCACATTAGCTTGTAGTAGCGTTTAAACGTGTAGGCAAATAAAAAAGCTGTGTAATTTTATCACCGACAATGCACGATTCTATCGTTAGCTACTCAACACTTGCGAAAAATAAAGTTGTACATACAATTTAATCATACTACCATCCCAAAAAAAATCCCAAAGTTATACTGCGGCACAATTTTATACGATCGCATTTACTAAAAATCAAAAGAGTGATTTCTGTCTGACTGATTCTTTGTAAACACTCTGCGTGAAACAAGCGATCTTTGCTTAATTTAAGCAGCAAAAGAATTATTTAGCTCGTCCTTGATAGATTTAAAAACACAATCGTTATTAGATGTACTACTCAGATCATCTTCACAAGCTTTACCGCCAATTCGCTCCTTTATTGCCTCCTGAGAAGGTTTTGACAACAACCATCCTAATGGAAATTGCAGCAGATCAGATTGAAATATAGAGCTTAGTGGCTTTCCTTCTTTTAGTATTTCCTTAGGATTAGATTTAAACTTTGGATTGTGCAAATAAAATTGTCTAAATCGCTGGAATGAATAATGTTTTTCAAACAATTTCAGATTTTTACGGGTACGACCAGGATCAGCACTAGCAGCATCCGTTAAGTATTCAGCCTGATCAATAATGCTAAGACCTCTGGCATCTCTTGAATACCACAAAGCTTTAATTGGAGATAGTATTTCGTTCATTCCTCCAGCTTTTTGGATTTCTTGGGAACGGCGATCAGTAATGGCCAAATACACAACCTTGATTGTTGGTTTTCCGGAGGTTGTTTTTGATTGTTCATCTGGATCTTTTCTTAAAAATTCTTCCAATCTTGAACCTATATCAACAGCAGTTGAAACACCAGAATTTTCAAAATAACCCCCATCTGCCAAGCGAGATTTCTGAGATGATGATTCCATTGAATTACCTTTCTCATCTTTGTCACATCTGTTAAACCAACCAACAGGAGTAACTAATGTGAATCTCGCACTAAGGACAGCAGCAGTGCTAAGAGGAAAGTCCATATCTTCTTGTTTGCAAGCAACCATGCTAATGTCTTTCAGATTGGGTAAATTGATTTTGAATGGACTTAACACTAAACGATCGCCAGTCTCTACTACAGTTGTATTTAGGACAAGAGCAGGTGCCCCGATCCATCTGCTTTCCAGTGGTCGTAGTATGAACCTTTTAGGAGGTTAAATTTTTTCCCGTCCTTATCGTTCTTATAGGTGCTATTGCTATCCCAACCTTTTTCAAACGCATACTCTAGACCTCTGGCTCTGTCCAAACTATTAATTGAGAAAGGAAGAAAACGTTGAATAAAATCAGGAAATAATCCTGCTGCAAGTAGTGGAGATAGAAGGTCTTGGTTTAACAAATTATGCGCTTTTTCTTCTAGCGGTCCTCGTTTTAGTTCACCATTAGACTCTGTTTTTAGAGACTCTAGAGAGCAGGGTTTTTCTGGCAAGGAATTGGAATATGAATTTAACTCAGTGTTAATTAAGCTAGAAAATACCGCAGCGCCAAGGCTCCCACCAGAGACACCGCTAATAGTAAAAACGTGATTGGCAAAGGCAGGGCATAAATCTTGTAACCGCGACAGTGTTGATGCTGCATGATAAGCCGCAAAAATTCCACCTCCTTGTGCTGAAACTATATATATGGGGTATTTATTTCCCGCATTTTGAAATCTTGATATCTCCTTTTTTCGGGCTTCCTTCCACTTCATAAAACTCGTCTCTAGAGTTTCCAGTTTATGAGGTTTAAAATTTTCAACTTGCCTTATGCGATGATTGTCATTCCAGTCTAACCAGCTAGAAGCAATGAGTATAAATATTAAAAATGTGATGATTGGAAATTTCAATTTGTATCCCCAATACAAGAGGGAGCTACTACCAATCACAAATACGCTCAAAAATATAGCAACGATGCTTACAGGACCTAATATAGGTAGTAATTCTTCCGGTTTAAATGTGAAATATTCTGATGATACAAAACAAATCGGTAATACAAAAAGCAGAATAATTATTTTTATTTTATTAATAATTTTTTGAGCAAATTTTTCATTAGGGGGGAGAGAAAAAAGCTTACTCAGTAAAGGCTTAGGTTTTGTAAATTTCCAATATGTATTCCCAAATAAAACCAAAAATGAAACCCTAATAAACCATATCAATATTGAATTTTCATAAATTAGAGGAAGAGTAAATAAAGTAAATAAGCTAAACAATAAAATTATAATTTTTAAAGACAAAAAATTAATTTCTTTTATGCCATGTGTGGTAATATCAATCTTATTTGTGGTGATACCAATCTTATTTGTGGTGATATCAATCTTAATGGTGACAGAAGAATATATTAAAAACATTACCACTACAATGGCAATTCCAACCCATAGATAAATTAACTCTTTCGGAGAATCTGTAGCTTGAGATGTAGCTTTAAGTAATCCAAGACCAAAAGCTAATAGCGGTAACGCACCCAAAATAGGAGGTAGCCATATTTGTGGTCGCTCTTCTTTTTTTTTATCTTTGTCTTGATCTTTTTGTTCTTGACCTTTTTGTTCTTGATCTTTTATTCTTTTTATTTCATTTGAGAGTAGGCTAGCGGAGTACCAGATAGAAAATGAAAGTGCAAAGATAAACACAAAAGATAAAAAAGTTTGAAAATCCTGAATATTTGGAGGTCGTACTTCTATGAATGCATTTAGAGCGAAGACGCGATAAACTTCCACGGTCTGATCAATAACCCAAAAGGATAAAAATGATAATACTGCTCCAAAAGTAGGGATTCGTAGATACCAAAGTTCTTCTATCCAAGGTTTGTAGAATTCTTCAAAACCTTTTAATAGATTGAATAGGCATTGTATGAGATTTTCTGATGGCTTTGACATGGCATACAGGGGCATTTATAGAGTGAATGTTACACGGATAGATTGATTAAGCTGTAATTAACTACTAAACTCTATATAAGTCCTCTAAAGCAATGGAAGTTTGCCAACTTAAGCACAGGAAAATTAAGAATTATTACAATTTTCGCTCTAAGGCATCAGTAGTAATCTCTTCAACAACTGAAAAATTGAGCCAGATTGCAAAATTGGGTGTTGCATAAATGCAGGATAAATTGAGAGTTTTAAGCAAAGTAAGATATTGATTTTTCGCTCAAAAGAATGAAAAATCATCTAAAACTCAGCAAAGCCAATTTAGTTACATATTATTCAAACTGTGTGTTTTATGAGATTGTAGTATCTAAGAATACACTTTTAGTCCTTTATACTCTGTTCAATCTCCATCTGATATCTATATACTCTGACTATCAAAAATTTACTGTTGAATAACATTCCTTAAATCGAACTTCTAGGAGTGTAATTTCGGCGCATCCACTTTTGGAAGAAATATAATAAGCACCCCTATATGGGTTGTATAAAAAAACTATCTGCCAAAACCGGATGCTCATTGGAAGTTGTGATTTTCCCTCTCGGCTGACTCTCTTTTTTGCCTAAAGTGTTGCGTAAATCAAATCCAACTGTTTCTTTATGCTTCCAAAACAACGCATACGTGGTGTTATCCTTACGCCTAAAGGATTACATAAACTTGAGTTTGCAAAACAACAAACAGAATTTAATGACAACGGCAACAAGCGATTTACACTCATCAATCTGAGTGTTCAGACAGGTTTAGACTCTCATACCCTGTGTAAGATTTTTAACTCTAACAATAAAGTTGATCGATACTCTCTCACTCGATGTTTTCAGGCATTCAAAATATTATTAGAGCCGGATGATTATGATATCGCCACGATTCCCCTGCTCATAACTAGCTCAGAGTTACAACAGGAAGAAACCTGCAAGGATAAGACTTTAGGAAGACAGGAGGATAAAAAACTTGGATTACAGTTGAACCTAGATGTAAATGAGGTCAACTTTCCCATGACTCCACCTGAAGAAATTCGCTCAAGAGCAATAACACTGCTGGAAGAATTATCGGGAGAATCTTTACTAAAAGCAGTTAAATTTTTAGAATCCCTTTCTCAAGAGTCTTTACCGCTAAGTCAAAACAAGTTTGAACATAGCAACGGTGTTGCGAAGAATATTACGCTCAATTAAACTAAAAAGATTTTTCAACAACCATAAAAATAACCTCTGGAAGCGATCGCACCTTTAATTGGTAAAATCGTACTCTTTAGAGGTTATTGTTCAATATAATTATTAATTTTTGAACCGAATTATTCCTCCACACCCAATACTTACTGTTCGTTAAGGCAAGAGACGCGATGAATCGCCGTCTCTACAATAATCAGTCTTTTGTAGAGACGGCGATT
>NZ_JAYGHD010000300.1:0-48745 GCF_034932245.1 Nostoc sp. UHCC 0251 | reverse complement strand
GGCATAACACACCCTACTGAAATATTTTCAGAAATCAAATATGATTCCTATAGTAAGGATAAGTGTATCAAGCTTTGAGCGATTTACTTAAGTGGGTAGCGAATGCCCTCAACCCTACTCCTTACTTAGATATTTAGATAAATATGTGTGACAGTTATTAAGGCGATCGCTCCAATCTTGCCATCTAGATCAGATGTTTTATAATGTTATGATATAAAGATATGTTTTTGCATAAGTTAATCACATCAGTTTTTAACCCCAAGTTAATCGTTTATTAGCTTTGCAAAAACTAAAATTGTAGTAGTGGCAATTATGCCTCATCCATAGGTTTCGATGAGATGTCGCATTTTCGAGAATTAGGTGGGACGAAACCAATTATCTAAACAAGGTGTGAGGAGTAAAGAAAAAATGTCTAATCTATTATGGAAATCCTTAGTAGTTAGCCCAGCAGTTTTGGGAGCAACGTTGTTAGTCTCGACAACAGCGATTGCGGCTCCAAACAAAACAACTGTTGTATCACCAGTCGGACAACCAGGTGTAACTGAAGTTGCCCAACAGCCAGAAATATTGGCTCAAACAACCATAGATCAAGTTAATCGCTACAGCAACGAAGGTAGCCAAAATAACTCTCAGTCTCAAGTAACATCGGTTTCTCAATTTTCCGACGTACAACCTACAGACTGGGCATTCCAAGCATTGCAGTCCTTGGTTGAGCGTTATGGTTGTATTGCAGGTTACCCAAATGCTACTTATCGCGGTAACCGTGCTTTGACCCGTTATGAATTTGCCGCTGGTTTGAATGCTTGTTTGGATCGGGTTAACGAATTGATTGCCACAGCAACAGCTGACTTGGTGACCAAACAAGATTTAGCTACCTTACAACGGTTACAAGAAGAATTTTCCGCAGAATTGGCAACCCTACGTGGTCGCGTCGATTCCTTAGAAGCACGGACTGCTGAATTGGAAGCTAATCAGTTTTCCACTACTACCAAACTAGTCGGTGAAGCCATTTTTGCCGTTACTGACGTGTTTGGGGGTGACACTGGCGACAATAACAACACTGTCTTCCAAGATAGAGTACGTTTAAACTTGCAAACTAGCTTCACTGGTAAAGACGTTTTAACTACCCGCCTAGCAGCTGGTAATGCAAATGCCTTTTCGCAAGTGGATAACAACGGTGCTCCTATCACCACTGCTGAAGGCACACAAACATTTCAAGTTGGTAGCACTGGTGACAACAGTGTTAAGATAGACCGCTTGACCTATGAAGCTCCCGTAGGCCCAGCCCAAGTTTACCTTGCAGCTAGTGGGGGACGACACAGCCATTATGCAGCCGTCAATAATCCTTACTTTTTTGACAACACTGATGGCGGTAACGGCGCTTTATCTACTTTTGCTTCTGAAAGCCCCATCTATCGGATTGGTGGTGGTGCAGGTATAGCGGTCAATTTACCTCTTGGTAGAGGTACTGGCATTCTAGGAAATAGCTCAATCACTGCGGGTTACCTGGCATCGGAAGCTAACAATCCCAGTCTTAGTTCAGGTCTGACCAACGGCGACTATGCAGCTCTTGGACAGTTGAACTTTAGTGTTGGCGATCGCTTGGCTTTAGCTGCTACCTACGTCCACGGATATAATACAAGTGGTTCTTTATTCAACTCAGGTTCCACATCAGATGCAACTACTGGAGAAGTTCTAGTAGGTACTGGACAAGCTAACACTTTATTAAATGCATCTTCCACCAACTCCTACGGTGTGTCAGCTGCATTTAGACCTAGCGACAAGCTGTCAGTTAGTGGCTTTGTCTCTTATCACGATGTCACAGGCTTTGGTATAGGTGATGATTATGAAGCTTGGAGCTATGGTTTAGGGGTAGCCTTACCTGATTTTGGTAAACAGGGCAACGTTTTAGGGATTTTTGCTGGTGCACAGCCTTATTCCTTTAACCGTGCAGGTTTTACTGGTAATGATACACCTTATCAATTTGAAGGCTTCTACAAATATCGTGTGTCAGATAACATCTCAGTAACTCCTGGTGTAATCTGGTTAACCTCTCCTGGTCAAAACAGCGATAACGACGATGCAATTATCGGTACGCTGAGAACAACTTTTACCTTCTAGAGTGTTGACTATTCATTGACAATTTTGAAATCTATTTCTCCCCGCCTGATGGCGGGGATTTTTCTTTTAACTAGGAGCAAAAAATAAACCCCAGTAGGGAACCGGAGTATAATAGAAAAGTTAGGAGTTGTGAGTTAAGAACTAAAAATTTCTAACTCACCTAATGATTACGTAAAAATTGCTAAAAAGCTTAATTGATCAGAGATAGGTAGTGGCTTGCCACGGGCTACCGCCAAGAAATTTTCTCTAGGAGACGCGTCAACACGAACGCAAAACGTCTCTTACCCCATTTTCTACATACTCTGTACAGGTTGTGCATGGCAAATCCTACCTGATGATTTTCCTAAATGGCAAACAGTGTATTACTAATATTTTCCAAACAAACATCCTCTTACTGATTGCTGCTTGTGGAACTATCGTGTAAATCGGAATACGCAATTCTAGCCTTATTAGAGATGGCCACTCATTACGAAAGTGGCGAACCACTGCAAATTCGACAAATTGCAGCACAACAAAATATCCCTGATCGTTATCTAGAACAACTACTAGCAACCTTGAGACGCGGAGGTATAGTTAAGAGCCAGCGCGGGTCAAAAGGTGGCTATCTATTAACGCGAGAACCCCGTAAAATTATCCTTTTTGAAATTTTGGAATGTTTGGAAGGCTTAGAGATGCAGGCATGTGAAGAAGAAATTAATCCCAAAAGGGTAGACAGTTCTGTTATAGAAGAAATTTGGCAAGAAGCAAGCCGCGCGGCAAATTTAGTGTTACAAAAATATACGCTCCAGGAGCTTTGTGAAAAACGAGATTCACGGCGGCAATTGGATATCATGTACTACATTTAGTCAAGAGTCATTTGTCCTTTGTTGCTTGTAACTACTAACTAATGACTAATGACTAATAATTAATAATTAAGGACTAAATTATGCGAATTGCTCGTAACATTACAGAACTGGTTGGTCGTACACCCCTAGTGCAGTTGAACCGCATTCCCCAAACAGAAGGATGTGTTGCTGAAATTTTGGTGAAACTGGAAAGTATGAACCCATCAGCATCGGTTAAAGACCGAATTGGGGTGAGTATGATTAACGCCGCCGAAGAGGAGGGGCTGATTACTCCTGGGAAGACAGTATTGGTAGAACCCACCTCTGGAAACACAGGAATTGCCCTAGCAATGGTAGCAGCAGCTAAGGGTTATCGGTTAATTTTGACAATGCCAGAGACAATGAGTGCGGAACGACGGGCAATGCTGCGGGCCTATGGAGCAGAACTGGAACTAACACCAGGTATGGAAGGTATGAGTGGGGCAATTGGGCGAGCGCAACAAATAGTTAATAGTACGCCAAATACCTATATGTTGCAGCAGTTCCGCAATCCAGCCAATGCAAAAGTGCATCGGGAAACTACAGCTCTTGAAATTTGGGAAGATACCGATGGACAAGTAGATATGATCGTGGCAGGGGTGGGCACAGGTGGTACGATCACTGGTGTAGCAGAAGTGATTAAAGCACGCAAGCCGAGTTCTAAAGCGATCGCTGTTGAACCATCCAATAGTCCAGTTTTATCTGGGGGACAACCAGGACCACACAAAATCCAAGGAATTGGCGCTGGGTTTATTCCCCAAGTTCTCAAGATAAAATTGATTGATGAAGTGATTAGCGTCACCGATGAAGAAGCGATCGCCTACAGTCGGCGTTTAGCAAAAGAAGAAGGGCTATTATCTGGTATTTCCAGTGGAGCAGCTTTATGTGCAGCAATTCGCGTTGCTCAACGTCCAGAAAATAAGGGACGTTTAATTGTGATGATTCAGCCCAGTTTTGGTGAGAGGTATTTAAGTACAACGTTGTTCCAAGACCTGGAGACAAGGTTAGCCGCTAGCATCAGCTAACGATAAATTGAATTAATGGTCAATTCTAAGCACGTTTCTAACCATTACGAAACTCTCAAAGTTAGTCCAAGTGCCACCCAAGCGGAGATTAAGCAAGCTTATCGCCGCTTGGTTAAGTTATTTCATCCTGACAGTAATCAGGAAAGTGCCGATCGCGAGCAGATAATCCGTATCAATGCAGCTTATGAAGTCTTAGGCGACAATCAAAATCGCCGCAATTATGACCAACAACTGCAAGATGACTCTCAAAAATTAAATAGCGATCGCCAACAGCGTACAGCATCAGCGCAAAAGCATTACCAGACAACACGAAAAACTGGACGCGATGTTGACGAGCAAGTTGAGGAATGGCTGCGCCAAGTTTACCAACCAGTAAATCGCTTGCTTTGTACCATTCTTTATTCGTTAGAAGAACAAATGGAGCAATTAGCTGCCGATCCTTTTGATGATGAGTTATTAGATGAATTTCAGGAATACTTAAAAATCTGTCGAGATGACCTCAAGCAGGCACAAATTACTTTTCGTTCCCTCCCGAACCCTCCTAGTTTAGCAAGAACAGCCGCTCACCTCTACTACAGCCTCGATCAAGTAGGAGATGGACTTGATGAATTATGTTATTTTCCTTTGAACTACGATGAGCGTTATTTACACACAGGTCACGAACTATTCCGCATAGCTACGAGATTACATTGCGAGGCCCAAGCATCTGTTACCTAGTTGTTATTGGGAATTGGAGATGGGGCATCCCTTCCCTACGGGACGCTACGCGAACGGCTTCTCTACGAGACGCTGCGCGTTAGCGGAGCTTTCGCTTTAGCGATACGCTCAGGGCAAGTGGGCATTGGGCATTGGGCATGGTTCAATTTCGCTGGATGTCAAAGGGCTAATGACTAAGAAATTAGTTTATGCTGGAAGCAGAGAAAGATTAAGAAATTTTAAATTCTGCTCATAGTGTACTCATGCAATGTATTGTTAACCGCCGTGCTCAGTTTTCGGCAAGTCATCGCTATTGGTTGCCAGAATTGAGTGAAGCTGAGAATATTGAGAAATTTGGTGCTTGCTCTAGATTTCCGGGACACGGACATAACTATGTCTTATTTATCTCCCTTGCCGGGGAATTGGATGAATATGGGATGGTGCTGAACTTGTCTGATGTAAAACACGTAATTAAACGGGAAGTTACCAGTCAATTGGACTTCTCTTATCTCAATGATGCGTGGGCAGAATTTGAACAAACTCTGCCTACCACTGAGAATATTGCACGGATTATTTGGCAGAGGTTAGCACCCCACTTGCCTCTAGTCCGTGTACAGTTATTTGAACATCCTGAACTTTGGGCAGATTATACAGGAAACGCAATGGAAGCCTACCTCACCATCAGTACTCACTTTAGCGCCGCCCATCGGCTAGCTCACCCTAACCTCAGTAACGAAGAAAACACTGAGATTTATGGTAAGTGTGCCCGTCCTCACGGCCACGGACACAACTATCATTTAGAAGTTACCGTGAAAGGGGAAATTGACTCACGGACTGGCATGATTGTTGATTTAGGGGCATTGAACCAAGTAATAGAAGATTATGTGGTCGAGCCATTCGATCACACCTTTTTAAACAAAGACATTTCTTACTTTGCTGAAGTTGTGCCCACTGCTGAGAATATCGCACTTTACATTAGTAATTTGCTGCGATCGCCTATTCAAGAATTGGGAGCTAAACTTTACAAAGTAAAACTGATTGAAAGTCCCAATAACTCCTGCGAAATTTACTGTACTGAATCCGAATCAAATTCAGTCAGCGCAGCCGGGAATCAGCCAGTATTGGCAAGCGTTTAGGTAATTTAAAATTTAGGCATAGGACATAGGGAATTTATATCATCCCAATGCCCAATGCCCAATGCCCAACTAAAAAAGTTTACTAACTAAGCACTTGAAACCAGGTAGCAAAGGACTTGTTAACTCATCTTGACTAAATAAAGTAGCTGCTAACTTTAATGCAGCCTGTTCACGGCGATAAAGTTCAACTTTCTTCTGTATAGAATCGCAAATCCAATATTCTTGAACACCTTGGACTGAATAAAGCTTTAGCTTTGTTTCTTTGTCACGTTTCTGGTTTTTTTCACCGGGGGATAAAACCTCTACAACTAACTCCGGTGCGCCCGTGAGATGTCCAGCTTCATCTAGCAAGTTTTTTAAGCGTTCATGACTTGCCCACACCACATCAGGGATCACATTGTCAGAATCTGAGAAAATAATTCCAGGTGCGATCGCCGCTTTACCTAAACCAGTTTCATCTGACCAATTGTTAAGAACTGTAACAATATTGCCACAACTGGATTGATGATCCCAACTAGGTGATTTGGTCACAAATAGTTCTCCATCAATAATCTCATAGCGATTTTTGCGATCGCTAGCAAATAATTCTAAATCAGCAGTCGTCCAACGCACTGGAGTTGTTTGCATAGAAACCCCCTAGCATTTTTCTAAATCATATTTTAAAAATACCGACGACGGGCGGAATGTCGCAAATAGCGATAAATGCCCCAGGCTAAAACTCCGAAAAAGAGATTTAGTAAAATGCGACTAATTATAAACCATAAAATCTCAGGATCAAAAAGCTTCGACGGACTCAAGGGACTAAGAATCCTTGCTAAGAGAAACAGCCCAAAAATAGCATTTCCACCCAGCACGAGGGCAAACAGTACTAAACTCCTTTGCCAGTAACGCTGTTGGGGTGTATAGCCTGAGATCAGTGTAATGGCGGGTTTACCTTGCACTTTTCGCAGTAATTGTTCCAGTCGCCAAAACATCCACAAGAGAAACGGAAATAAACCATAACTCAGGAAACTTAAAGGTAGTGAGTAACGCCAAGCACTAGATAAGACATTAACTAGAGCATGACAGATTACAGAATTTAGCCAAGCTCTAAAAATGAACTTTTTGTCTCGATTTAAACGAGTGTTGGAGGAAATATAGATTCCTAAGGCATATCCCCAAGGTGCAGAGAACATGGCGTGGACTGGCATACCGATAGTACGGTCTAGAATGGATGCTGTATCGTGGAAAAGGTAAATCCAATTTTCTTCGGCAGTGAATCCAAGGGCAACAGCTATGGTGAAGAGGAAAACGGTAGATGCAAGTAATCGATACTTGCGTTGCAGATAGTAGGTTGGGAGAACAACCGCTACAAACTTGCAGCCTTCTTCAATTGGGCCTACTTCCACAAGCTGCCGCAAAGCTATACCAGGAAGCGATCGCTTAATCTGATGCCAGTCTACAAACCTGTTAGCTACAACTTCAAAAATCCATTCTAGGCTAAGGGCTAAAATACCACATATTGCCCCGATGATAAAGAACATCAGCAATCTCAACAGAGGCGGGGCAAATGGTATCCGATAGTAGTAGTAGCCTAATAGCAGCAAGGGTGGTATTGCTGCCCACAACAGTAGAGATAAATCAACCACTCACCTGAGCGATCACTGTACGATGACGGTGGGTATTATTAGTGATAATGGGAATTTGGAAACCCGCCTCAACAATAGCTTGCTCAATGTCCAAAGCAAAATATTCATCCAAATACGGTTCAGTACTTTTGAGCAAAGTCAAAATGTAAGCTGGCATTTTCTGGTAAACTTCAGATTTTGGATTCATATCCATGATTGCCAAGTAGCCACCTGGACGCAGCACGCGCCGCATTTCAGCTAAAATCTGTCGGGTTGGTGCTTGGGGTAATTCATGACACATCAGAAAAATGGAAACTAAATCAAAAGAGGCATCTGGTAGCCCAGTAGATTCAGCTTGGGCATGAAGCCAGTTTATTTTAGCTTGGCGTTGTTGGGTGCGGTAATGGGCAACGGCTAAGAAGTAAGGAGATAAGTCCAAGCCTGTGATTTTTGCATGGGGATAAATTTCTTGCATCGTAAAGGTACTCAAACCCACACCGCAAGCTAAATCTAGGATGTCTTGTGGTTGATTAGGGATTTGAACTTTGAGAATGTCGTGATAACTTTGGCGCAGTTTAGCATCTCCTTGTGCTCCAGCATCCTGCCAAATTCCGGCATGGACAGTACGAGCCGCAACTTCTAACTCGCAAGCAGCTTTCCAACTGAGGTTTCCACCTTCGTAGGCATGGAATGTCCTCAAATAGTATTCTGGGTAGGAAAGCTGAGGATTTTCTACTTGAGCTAGATCAGCTTTCCAATCACGCGCTTGTAGAGTTTTGACTTCTTGCGTCCAAGGCACGCCAATTCCTTCGGCACGTTTAATCATCATTTGTCTAGCTTGGTGCTTGGCTAGGTTAGCTAAAGGTTTGATTGCCAGTACGCCATTTACCAAGCGGGAAGTGAAGCCAGGATTAGTGTTTACAGCAGCAGTCATAAATCAGTTCGCATTTAAGAGCCTTTTCTACTTATGACATACTTGTTGAACTCCAGTCTAGAAGCAAATTGAATTGTGGGAGTAGGGAGTAGGGAGTAGGGGGAGCAGGGGAGCAGAGAAGCAGGGGAGCCGAGGAGAAGTTGCAGTAAGTTTTTCAGTTTTTTCCCTCTGCCCCTCCGCACCTCTGCCCCTCTGCCTTTTATGCCCAATGCCCAATACCCCATGCCCAATGACTAATGACCAATGCCCTATTTTGCAGTCTTCGGCTTGAGAGCTAACAGCATCTCTAATTCACTAGTAGATTTATCAGGGCTATTGGCGGTAAAACCAAGACCACGAATGGAACTTAGGATGGTGATAGTATTCGCGTTAGATGAAATTAAACTATTGACTAGTGGCACAGTTTTAGTTTTATCCATATCCAGATAGAAATAGCCGCCGTTGGGCTTTTGCAAAGAACCAGTAACGGCTTTGAAAGCGTCGCTATTGTTGAGAGATGGATTTTTGCCATTCGCAAGTGCGTCAGCAACAGGGCCACCAAGAGCTACAAATACAGTATCTTGATCCAGCCAACCATGTGCCAACAAAGCTCCTTGTCGGGGAATTTGCCATTCAGTTACGTCTTTACCACCGATATTTCTGTTGGCTACGTTAATTTGTTGGGTTTTGGCAAGGGTATCTAATTTTGTTAAGGTAGCTTCAGCAGTTTTGCGATCGCTAGTATCAAATACTAAAGCACCTCCAAAACCAACACTTGCTAACACGCCTTGATTTGATGGAATACCACCAAACGCGAATTCTCCATTCATCCACCCAAAAATATCCTTATCCAGGTCAATATTGGCAATTCTCAGTTGCCCACGTACCTGTTCAAAAGCTTGCTTCATTTCTGGATAATCTTTTGATTGTTCTACTAACGTTTCCCAGCCACGACTGATGCCACTGCCGCTAATCAGAGCAAAGGTATCAGTAGGAAATTGCCCGACTATATTTCCAGGACTTGATTGATACTGGAATTTATTTAGTTGCGGATCTAAATTAGCGATCGCTTTTACCCGCACTCCTGCATCATCAACACCAACACCCGCTACCACAGATTTTATCTGCTTCAGTTGTGTCAAGGCTTGTGGAGGTAACTGCTTTGCCTGCTGACTTCCGGCTGCTAATTGCTGTACCATACCTGCATAGTCTGGTACGTAAATTTGGGCGAGGCTGTTTTTGACATCCACTCCTTTGCTGAGAATGCTGCTTGCACCTTCTTTATTGGCAAAAGAAGACTGTCCCTTAAAGGTGTCAATTACTTTTTCTACAGCTTGCTTTTCGGGAGCTAATACCAAGTGACTATTATTTAAAACTACGCTATATGTTGGTTTGCCCTTTTCTGTAGTTTCGATAATTTTTTGACCTTGGTAGTCAGATTCTTGGAATTTCACTCCTTTTTGTGACTTCAATTTATTAGCAAAATTCAAGGCACTAAGTTTGTCCTTGATTCCCACTAGTATCAGGAGATTCGGTTCCTGCCGTAAATTTGTTGGTAAGTTAGGTGCTCCAGACGGCACTTTTAACTGCGCCGATTTCACAGGATTTGGTGGGAGTACAGCAATCATTACACCACCAGCCCAAGGCTTTATGTCTTTTTCATAAGAAATATTACTGTCACTGAACACTTGCTTATTAAAATCTTCCAGACCTTTTGCCACTAACTTTTGTGCTTCTGGAGTGCCAAATTGCTGTAACTTTGCCCAGGCTTGAGAGTCAGTAGCAATATAAGTTGCCATCAATGCTGTTGAAGGTACTAATTTCGCACTACCTAGAGCATCTGAGCTACTTTCTGGTGAACCTTTAAAATACGTATAAGCTGCTATACTTCCTGCTACAACTACAGCAGCACCAATAGCTGGAATGAAAAACTTTGATTTACTTTTGGGCATTTTATTATCCTCTTTTGCTCAGATTGTCACCGAGATTTATACAAGTGTCATTGTAGAGTTTTCGGATTTATTAATAATTTCCGCTCATTGATCGGTATTTACTGATAAAATTAGTAGTCCTATAAGTTAGCAGTCTAAAATAATTACTCTAAAAATACTTCAAGGGAATGAGGAGCGAATCCGCAAATGATATGCTGTTCATCTCAAACAAAATAGCCTGCTCAACAGCAGCAAGCTATCCTAAGTTATAAGAACGATTAGGAGTATTTGTACTTAATGAGAATCTATCGAGGTGCAAGAGACTCTTGACTCGATGACAAAAAAGTGCAAAACATCAAGACAAGTAGATGCGGGAGGGATATGGAAAAAATCCAAGGATCAGCAGCCGACCTTTGGAAATTCGGGTGAGATTAATTTCAATCCCCCAATCCCAAAGAGGAGTTCTCACCTCCATAATGCCCTGTTGTGGGAAATACATTTAGACACCGCTATTTTACTTAATTACATCCAGCCAAGCCAGACTTTTCAGGATTACAAGGTCAGTAAGGATCAATGTCGAAGTCTTATTTTGATACAGATAATAACGGACACAAACCTTTTGAGTTACCGGGAGCAAGACCACACTACAACCCCGATCGCCCCGGACAAGTGGAGCATATTTTTCTCGATCTCAGCTTAGATATTCCTAAGCAAAGCTATCAGGGCAGTTGTAGCATTCGCCTCTTGCCAATCCGTAATGGCATTGACCGTTTGACTTTGGATGCTGTCAACCTGAATATCGAGTCTGTGCAGGTGGACGAGGTGCCACAAAATTTTGACTACGACGGGGAACAGCTTTCCATCCAACTTTCTGAAGCGACCCAAATTGGTAAACGCTTACTGATTGCGATCGCCTACTCAGTGGCAAAACCGCAACGTGGTATTTATTTTATTCAACCAGATAAGCATTACCCAAACAAGCCAACTCAAGTTTGGACTCAAGGAGAAGACGAAGATTCTCGCTTTTGGTTCCCTTGCTTTGACTATCCAGGACAATTGTCTACTTCAGAAATTCGCGTTCGTGTTCCCAACCCTCTCGTTGCAATTTCCAATGGCGAACTAATTGATACCACAGAAGATGGTGATTACAAAATCTACCATTGGTCACAGCAACAAGTTCATCCTACCTACTTGATGACTTTGGCAATAGGTGACTTTGCCGTAATTCAGGATGAGTGGAATGGGAAACCAGTTACCTACTACGTAGAAAAGGGACGGGAGGAAGATGCTAAACGCAGCATGGGCAAAACTCCCCGCATGATCGAATTTTTGAGCCAAAAGTATGGTTATTCATATCCTTTCCCCAAATATGCCCAGGTTTGCGTCGATGACTTCATCTTTGGCGGGATGGAAAATACCTCTACAACTCTGTTAACAGACAGATGTTTGCTGGATGAACGTGCTGCTTTAGATAATCGCAATACCGAAAGTTTAGTCGTCCATGAACTCGCACACCAGTGGTTTGGTGATTTGGTGGTGATTAAGCATTGGTCTCATGCTTGGATAAAGGAAGGGATGGCTTCCTATTCTGAAGTGATGTGGGCAGAACAAGAATATAGTCTAGAAGAAGCAGCTTACTATCGTTTATTGGAAGCTCGTCGTTACATTAGTGAAGATAGCAGCCGCTATCGTCGCCCGATGGTAACGCATGTTTACCGGGAAGCTATTGAACTTTACGATCGCCACATTTACGAAAAAGGGTCTTGTGTTTATCACATGATTCGGGCCCAATTAGGAGATGAATTATTTTGGCAGGCTATCCAAACATTTGTTCAAGATAATGCCCACAAAACTGTAGAAACAGTAGACTTACTCAGGGCTATTGAAAAGGCTACCGGGCATAATCTTTTATTCCTCTTTGACCAATATGTTTTTCGTGGTGGTCATCCCGATTTTAAAGTCGCTTACTCTTGGGATGGCGATGCTAATTTGGCGAAAGTTACAGTAACTCAAACTCAAGCTGCTGAAGGTAAAAATGGCAGTAAAGATTTGTTTGATTTAAAAATACCTATTGGTTTTGGCTATAAGCAACAGGAAGAATCGATAAAACTGAAAACTTTCACAGTGCGGGTAAATGAACGTGAACAAAGTTTCTACTTTCCCCTAGAGAATAAGCCCCAATTTATCAGCTTTGATGTTGGGAATAATTACTTGAAAACAGTAACTTTAGAGTATCCAATATCAGAGTTAAAAGCACAGCTAGAATTTGATTCCGACCCGATTTCGCGGATCTATGCAGCAGAAGCTTTAGCAAAAAAAGGCGGGTTAGAAGCAACAAAAGCACTATCTGCGGCGCTCAAAAATGACCCATTGTGGGGCGTGCGTGTGGAGGTGGCTAAACAATTAGCCCAAATCAATTTAGACCAAGCCTTTGATGGTTTAGTTCTTGGGTTAAAAGATAAAAATGCTTACGTGCGACGATCTGTAGTGGAAGCACTTGTTCAAATTAAAACTGCTGAAAGCTATAAAGTTGTGAGAGGGTTAGTACAAAAGGGCGATCCTAGCTACTACGTGGAAGCAACAGCTTCTCGTGCGATCGGGGCGATCGCATCTGCAAACTTGGAAGAAAAACCCAAGGAAGACAAAGTATTAAAGTTGTTGAAATCGGTTTTAGAAGAGAGGGTGGGTTGGAATGAAGTAGTGCGGAGTGGTGCAGTTGCTGGTTTAGCTGAATTCAAAACCTCGGAAGCAGCTTTAAATCTGCTCATTGAATACACCAAACTCGGTGTACCACAACCCCTACGTTTAGCCACAATTCGCGCTTTAGGAAAAATTTCTGTGGGTCAAAGTCCGGTTAATTTGGAACGGATTTTAGAAAAATTAACAGAACTAGCCAAAGAAACCTTCTTTTTAACGCAAGTGGCAGTAGCAGCAGCATTAGGACAAATGGAAACACCCAAAGCAGTGGGGATTTTGCGATCGCTAGCTGAACAAACAGCCGATGGGCGGGTACGTCGCTATGCTGAAGAAGAAATTTCCAAAGTGCAAAAGAATATCGGTTCAGAAAAAACGCTGCGTCAATTACGTGAGGATTTCGACCAACTCAAACAACAAAATCAGGAATTGAGAAGCCGTTTAGAAAACTTGGAGGCAAAATCTAAATAGCATTAGATGATGCTTAAAAGTAGCTAATTGGTAATTGGTAAGTGTGGCAAAATCAGTACCACTTACCAATTTTATAGCATTTGTAAATAATAATTATCTTATGAAGTCAAAGTGTAGCGCTTATGCGATATCCCGCCCAGAAATTAAGTTCTGGGCTGATAGCTCAAGTCCACTCAAGTGGACTGAGATTTTACCTTTTACACATAGCTTTTCCTAATTAAATGAGAGGTACATCAGAGCAAGCTCCTCGCTTGCTCGGAAGAGGTGGTTGGTTACTGGGTACTCAACTGAGAACCGCTATAAGACAGCCTTCTACATGGCTGAACATTTTGTTTTTAGTCCTCTTGAGTGGACTTTAGCTATTAGCATTGGAATAAATTCCAATGCGGGAATGGTAACGAAGATTAAATCCAAGACAGTAATAGTACTACTACTCCATCTAACAGTTAGTATATAAAATTACTTCTGATCCCAATTTATTTAAATCTGCATAATCAGACACAAGTCGATATTTATATTTTATAAAAAATAGTTAAGAAAAGATAAAAACATCTGAAACTTGGATAAATAGTTGTAGTTTTATAAAGTATAATTAAGAAAAAGATAAATAAATCTAGGCAGCAACAATAGGCTAAAATCACCACGAACAGTATCCCAAAAGGGTAGAGTTCTTACTGTTTTAGATAAAAGATTACTGCTATCCTGAATCTGCAACTAACTTGTGGGTTAGGAGAAAAAAATCATTGTAAATTTTTCAGTTGAAGAGGCAAATAAAGGCGTGGGTCAGCATCAACCGGCTCTGCTAAAACTCTATAATCCAGAGGCGATCGCTCGCTACTATAGTTACCGTCCCTGGCTAGCCTGGGGGCGACTTTTGAGAATTCTCTTCTCTTTTGCAGCATTTATACTCAGTCTCAAGTGGGACGAATGGCAAGATAAAGTTGAGCAGAACAAGGGTAAACGAGCTATCCAGTTGCGAGAACTACTCACCCGCCTCGGTCCGACTTTTATTAAAGTTGGTCAAGCCCTCTCCACCAGGCCTGACCTAATACGTAAGGATTTTTTAGAAGAACTGATAAAGTTACAAGACCAGTTACCACCTTTCGATAATGCGATCGCTTACCAAATTATCGAAGCTGAACTAGACCGTCCCATTCATGAAAGCTTTAGCGAACTGTCGCCTAACCCAGTAGCAGCAGCTAGCTTGGGTCAAGTATATCGTGGTCGTTTACTCAGCGGCGAAGAAGTCGCAGTGAAGGTGCAACGCCCCAACTTACGCCCGACTCTCACCCGCGACCTTTATCTATTGCGTTGGGCAGCAGGTTGGCTAGCCCCTTGGTTGCCTTTAAATCTCGGTCACGACCTAACTTTAATCGTGGACGAGTTTGGCATAAAGTTATTTGAAGAAATCGACTATATAAATGAAGGCCGCAACGCCGAAAAATTTGCTAACAACTTCCGCAACGATCCGCAAGTAAAAGTTCCAGGAATTTACTGGCGTTATACCAATACCCACGTTTTAACGCTGGAATGGATTAACGGCTTCAAGTTGACAGATACTCAACGCATTCAAGAAGCAGGTTTAGACCCAGAGGCAATCATCCAAATTGGTGTTACCTCAGGATTGCAACAACTATTGGAACACGGCTTCTTCCATGCTGACCCTCATCCCGGTAATTTGTTTGCTGTGCCCGATGGTCGCATGGCTTATATTGACTTCGGTATGATGGATCAGTTAGAGGAAACCACCAAAGAAACGCTGGTGGATGCGCTAGTGCATTTGGTGAATAAAGACTACACCGACCTAGCCGAAGATTTTGTGAAATTGGGGTTTCTAACTCCAGACACGAATATTTGTCCAATCGTGCCAGCATTAGAAGCGGTGCTAGGAAACGCCATTGGTAAAAATGTCAAAGATTTTAACTTCAAAACTATCACCGATGAATTCTCGGAACTGATGTACGAATATCCTTTCCGAGTTCCGGCAAAGTTTGCTTTGATTATCCGTTCCTTGGTGACTCAGGAAGGTATTGCCTTAAGCCTCAACCCAGATTTCAAAATTGTTGAAGTAGGTTATCCCTATATAGCACGACGGTTGCTGACAGGGGAATCGCCCGAATTACGGCGGCGATTATTGAATGTGTTATTCAAAGATGGTAAATTTCAATGGCAGCGGTTAGAAAATTTAATTGCGATCGCTCGGACTGATAACAACTTTGATGTATTACCCACAGCCCAGATGGGGTTCCAATATTTGATGTCAGAAGAAGGGAAGTTTCTCCGGCGACAGTTGGTGCTTGCTCTCACTGAAGATGACCGCCTGCACACAGAAGATGTCCAACGCCTGTGGCACCTGGTTAAAGATGACTTAAAACCGGATCGTTTACTAAATATAGCGATCGGCATTTTAACAGACTTATCCAGACAAGGTGCAGCTGCTATCCTCCCCCAAGCTACATTCCTTGCGCCTTTTAATGAGAACCAGTCAGCAAATAAAAACTAAAAACCTTTAATATAAATCAGGAGTTTTCATGTATTATTTTCCTCTGCAACCGCCTTATTTTCTGCTGCTTGTTGGCTTTTTAACAGCATTAACCTCTGGTTTGGCATTATCTGGTACTTTAAAAGTAATTATGCAGAAATGGCCAAGCGAACGCACAGAAAATACTAAACCGCGTTCTTCACTGAAAGAATTATTTGTGCCATTTCTCGGCATAACTGGCGGTACTTCTCTATTTCTGTCTTCAGGTTTAGCAATATTTGGCTTTCCCACATCTTTAGCTTTAGGAGTCGGTTTACCAATTAGTCTGTTTACTTGTTTGCTAGTTTGGTTGCAGTTGGGAAGTATGATGACCTTTATAGAACGCGAAGGTATGCAATCTTTAGATTTAGATTCTCCTTCTTAGATAGTAGGACACCTCATAAACATCCAAATTACGTTAATATTCACCTCCAGCAAGATGCTCTACTAAAAATGAGAGCATTATCTAGTGGTGAATACTTATATTTTACTTAAATTTCATCACTCCAAATATAGGAATGATATTCGACTTTTGAAAAAACTCCGTACAACTAGAAAAGGCTGATTTCTTATTCCCCCTACTCCCCACTTCCTATTTACGCAAATAAGTATGGCTACACCACGCTGCGTGAACAAAAATCAAAGCGGATTCTTATAATTGCGTTAAAATTACGTACAAAGACCGAAACTTGCATTTACAGTACCTTGACTAAAAGGATAGCAACTGTGACTCAAAATATACTCAGCTTTGTTTAAAATTTTGGCGTTGACAATAAATAAACTACATCAATAACATTCAATTCCACTTTTGCTTAATTACTTAGTCATTCTACTCTTTAAATTCCGATAGTTAAGCTTAATATTGTTTACTTTTTGATTTAAAAAACTTGTAGTAGTCTTTTGTAGACGTATTAGCGGACTCTGACGCTTAAAGCTTTTGGGCCTTTGTTCTGGTGCTTTTAAATACCTATAATGCAAAAACACATCTCGATATGGAATATCGACATCTTCACCAGTGCAAAGCCTCGCAAAATCTGAAGAAGATACACTCATATAGTGAATGTAAGTCAGAGGTTGTCCTTGGTCATAAAGAATATTATCTACAACATCAAATTTAGAAGTCCAGTGGTTACCAGTGGCTGAAACATCTGCGGCGTAATTATAGTAAGAGATTCCACTTCGTAAAACTAAATAGTTGATAACTGTTTGATCGGAATCTGCCCACGCCAGTGCATCAGCTTCACCTGCTTCTAATTTTTCTAGTAAGTTTGCTAACATTACATCGTCAAAAACGCCCTTTTTAGAAGCAAACCAACCGGAGCAAAAGACGCGCTTACTAATATTTTCTAGAGAAAAAACTTTTTCTAGCTTATCTTCTGTCCAATTAAAAATATAATTTAAATCCGATTTATATTGAAAGTCATTTGTGATCCAATCATATTCATCTAACTTATGATAAACATCATCGAGTAGTTTCATTAACAGAGTATCTCCGTCAAAGAAGATAAACTTGTTAAAAGGGCCATCCAAACAGCAAAGTTTTCGATGCCTTTCTATGCGATAGTTTTCTGGTAAGCCATATTCTTGCCACAATTTTAAAGCTCTTGGATGAGCTTTCCAGATACGAGTGCCAAAATTCTCCCAGCGCGTTATAGAAGCAGAGTCTTCAAATAAGGTGACATTATCTCTAACTGCAATCTCTGCCTTTACTTGGTCTAACCGCTCATTATATGGAATTACACAAACAGGAATTTGTCTACCAGCATTAGCTTCTATACTGTTGAGCAACGCAACTAGTTGGTCATAGACGACATCATTAGCTAGGATGTAAATACCATCAATCATTGGGATATTCCTAATATTAAGTGCGGGCAGCAACAAAGGGAAATAAACGGCGAGTTAGTTTAGGGATAAAAGCAAATTTACCCTCATGGAGATAGCGATAGTGTTCCCACAATTGCCAATAGGGACTACCAGTTTTCATCCGCGTACCAGCCCAATGAAGATATTTTAGCCGTTGTCCTCGGTCATAAAGAGCGTAGTCTTGCTGTTGGAAGTTTTGCGAACCCGCCCAACTACCAGGGCCTCCTCCAGGAATTTTAACGAGATTTCCACGTTTGGAAATTAGTTTGAGAACAAGATAATTTAAAATTGGTTGGTCTGTAACTCCTTCAGAGAAATCAAAATATTCGCGATGTGCAGCACATTCGCGCAAAGCTTCATCCATCTGTTGTTCGGTAATAACTCCTTTTCGCGAAGCCCAAAAGCCACTGTTAAAAACGTCTTCAAGTTGGGAATCTGAAAAAATTTGCTGCTCTTTGACAAATGGTGAAAAGATATTTCGCAGTTTGTCATTAGCATGATGGTAATCACAACAGAAAAAATCAACTTCTGAAAGTTTGTCTAAATTATCAGCGATTTTTTCAAAAACGACAATATCAGTATCAATATAAATAAACTCATCTAAAGGGCCAAACCACGCCACTAGTTTACGCATTTTGTTAGGTAAAGCCAGAAAATCTCTATCAAAAATTTCTCCAATGCGTTTGGTAAATTTATCAATAAGTTCTAACTCTGGGAAAATTTGCGCTTTGTGTAAGGTAGCAAGCTGTTCTGCTACCTTGTGATAATTATCATTAAAAGGAATCAGATAAATAGTTACTTCTGGATCATAGCAACGAATGCTATTGAGTAAGGCGATCGCATTATCAATAACACGATCATTGGCAACAATATAAATTCCCCGGCTCATAAATTATCCTTGTTTAATTAACTTAAATTTTCGTAAAGCTCTTGTAAGTAGATTTGGTACTGGAGCATCATTATAATTTTTAGGAGGGTTTTTAAAGGCTGGACGCTTCTCTGGTTCGTGCAGGTAGCGATAGTAGAGAAATAAATCTCGATAAGGAAACTCAATATTTTCTCCAGCACAAACTGCTTGATTGATATTAGGAGGAATTCCTATGTAATGAATGTAAGTTAGCCTATTATCTTTGTCATAGAGAATATGTTCTCTTTCCTCAAAGTGCTTTGATGTAGCAGAACATCCAGTTGTTTCATTGTCTGGCAGTTGCCGAGCAAAGTTATAAATAGAAAGATTAGACCTCATTACCATGTAGTTGATCAGTGGTTGTTCACCAGCCCCCTCATACAAAATTTCTGCGTCACCATTTTGTAAATGGGATATCAGCAAATCTCTTTGTTCTGAGTTAAATATTCCCCGTTTCGAGCCATAGAAGCCTGAACAAAATATTTCAGAGTCAATGCGTTTTTGCTCGAAAACTTTTAGTAATTTAGGAGAATTAACATTGTATATTTTACTAACGTCTTTAAATTGAAAATCATAGACAACGAAATCATAACTATCTAACTTTTCAAACACTGTCTCTAGTGAGTTCATCACTAAGGTATCTGCATCTAAATAGATAAACTTATCGAATGGGCCATCAAAAGCGCAAAAACGACGGTGAGCGCCATACAAACGGGATTTACTACGATTCAATCGTTCTGGTGCTGCTGAGAGCATAAATTGATCCCAACGGTTGATTGATTCCTGATTATCGTAAATAAATACATTAGGGCGTTTAGCTATTTCATTAGCAATTCGCTGTGTCCGATCATCAAAAGGATAAATACAAACTGGAGTTTCTGGGCCTAAGATAACATCAATACTGTTGAGCAAAGCCACCAGTTGATCAAAAACATAATCATTGCCAAGGGTACAAATACCATTCATAATTTATGAGGATTGAGCAACAAAGTTTGATAACCAGTTAAGCAAGTTTAATTTATGTAAAATAATTTGACGTGCTTCTGCGATCGCATCTTTGGCAGCATACCAAGCATCAGGTGTAGCTGTCACTTCTTGGATGTAGGCAATGCCTTTTTCATCTAAACTGGGTAATCTTAAAAAACTACCAGGCGGCAATAATTTATCAGCAGCCGGGCCACCGTAATAAATTGGTAGACACCAGGCAAGCAAAGAATCCCATAATTTTTCACTCACATACCAATTATTGTCTGCATAGTTTTCAATTGCCAGATTGTAATAGTATGGTGCCATTCCATGCCATTTGTGACCAAGTTCTCCTTTCGTTGCCGACCATTCAGGTAAGTCCCGCCCATATAAATCGAACTTAGTACCGCTGGCTTGCAATGATTTCAAAAAATCTAAACGCTGGCGATGGTTAGCTGTCCGGCTAATTCCCGAAGTAATCCAACTGCATGGGGCAATTTTTTCTGGGATTGGCATCTCATTTAAATCCTCAAATGATTTGGCATGATACCAAATAGCAGGCATATAATCGGGATTAGGCGCAAAGTCATCGGGCCCGGAAACATGACCACAATACTTTTGAGCCTCCTGATAATTCCGCTTATTTATTTCTACAATCTCATCTAAGGGCGGTTCACGGAGAAAATAAATAATCCGCTCTTTCGGCACACCACATAGTAGAGATTCTATATTTATTTCTGGTTTTTGTTGTCGTTTACGAATAATATCTAACCAAGATTGCTGTGAGGATGGTTGGGGAAAATCAAACTGATATAGCAACATAAAGTCTGGCTTTTGAGCTATTTTCAACATTTGAATATTGTCCCAAACACCAAAGTGATGCGGAGTTTGTTGCCATAACCAATCTCTGGTTTTAGCAAGACCTGAATAGCTACTAATCATGCCAACAGTTTTGATAGTCATAAATCGTATTTATTCGTAGTTAGTTTTAAGTTAATTTCTGTACCATTACGCCAGAATTGGTGGACGTTGAGCTTCTTCTATGTAGCTTAATATTTTGGTGATTCTATTTTCCCAAGAAAATTGCTGGGCAAAATCTATACTAGCTGCATAACCCTCTATTTTACGGGGATAGGTTTCTAAAGTATGTAGAATAGATTGGGCAAGTTTATGCGGGTTATCTGGTGTACACCAACTAGCAATTAAAGGTGATGCCTTGAATTCCATTAAAGGTGGAATCTCAGTTGCAACTATAGGAGTACCAGCAGCCATGTACTGAAAAAACTTAACTGGATTCGTGAAATCTGCTGATTTTCCAGCGCAGTGAGGATGAGCCAAAATATCAGCGGCTTGAAACAAGCTGACTAATCGTTCTCGTGGAAGTATCCAGCCTAAAAATTTAACGTTTTCTACATTTTTATCTCTGGCTAGCTGTTGATATGCTTGTACCTGCGCTTCTGTGCCTCCTGTGATAACAAACTGAATTTCTGGCAATTCTTTAGCAGAATCAATTAAGAGATCGACTCCTTTGAAAGGATACAAAGCGCCTGAATAGACAACTAAATGCTTACGTCCATTTGTAAGCAATTCTTGACGCCATATTTCGGCTTCTTGGGGCTGTCTGATTAAAAACGATTCATTGAATCCGTTATGTAGCCAAATGGCTTTTTCGGGTGGCATTCCATATTCTATTAGGCTTTGCCTGATGGGTTCCGATTGAGTGACAGCTATTTTAAAATACGGACTGTGGACAATTTCCGGCTCAAACTTTTGGTCTTGATAGTAGTGACGTTCATAGATAGTAGGAATTTGATTTTTGACTGCGGCTTTGACAAAGTTCCAATCTCGTGTATGAACAAGTTGAGAATTAGGGCGGATATGAATCGGTAAAAAATACTTGGTTACTACTGTACTGGAGTTAGTAAACTTACCACCTATTTGATCAATGGGCCAAGGCATTGGCAATGCAGCAATTTTGAGCTTTTCTTGAACATCATAAAATTCTATAAATTCTCTGTCAGGGCTTTTGGGTTGTTCAAGATAAAATAACGATAATATATTAATAGAAGATTTTTTATCTGGATACATTAAAACTGAGGAGTAGCCTAAGTTAGCCGCTGCGTTGGCACAAAGAACATCATGAATTTCATGTGCTGTGTCCGGTTTTAGTGATAGCTCTCTGGTGTAAAAAATATATTGATTTTTTGTTGAAAAATTTATCATTGTTTTAGAGAATAGGTTTTTCAAGATTGTGGTAAAAAGGCTTTTGTTAATTACATTAACTAAAATTAAACTTTATCCTCAAAAACCTTTAATGTCTCTAGTAGGTAAATAGCAGATTTATAAGATTCTGTAATTAATTGATTTTGTTTTTGGGGTTCGGATTCTAATTTATCGGTTAGCAAGCGTAGAGAGCTAATGAGGGGATAGAGACGTGTGCGAAACTCATCGGAGATATTAGTGAAGTTTTGATACTGCTTATTTTGATTTTGATTTATATCTATATCTGACGATAACTGTGAGTTAATTTTCAGGTTAACCATATCGTCGAAGACTTCAATGGCGTTGAGAACTCTTAAAGCTGAATTATATGATTCGTCAATTAATTCGTGCCGTTCTTGGGAATTGTCTACCAAATCATCAGCTAATAGTCCGAGGAAACCAATCATTGAGTTAAGCCTTGTCCGTAGTTCGTGAGAAATTCGGTTAAAGCTGGGATTCTTTCTGGTGGAAATTTCAGCCTGATCAGCAAATTGCATTGAGTAGAGGCGTGAGTAGTAACCACCTTTTTGTAAAAGTTCTTCATGGGTGCCGATTTCTACTACACTTCCTTGGTCTAAAACGGCGATTTGATGGGCTTTTTGGACTGTGGAAAGGCGGTGAGCGATTACTAGGGTTGTGCGATCGCGACTTAGCTCATCAAGTGCAGCTTGTACTAAGCGTTCAGAAACTGTATCCAAGGCGCTAGTGGCTTCATCTAAAATCAGAATTTCGGGATTTTGCAGCAGTGCGCGAGCGATCGCTAATCTTTGCCTTTGTCCACCTGACAACATCACACCGCGATCGCCAATCTGCGTATCAAATCCCTGAGGTAATTTGCTAATAAACTCATAGGCGTTTGCTCGCTTTGAGGCTGTGAGAATTTCGTCATCACTAGCCTCTGGTCGTCCATAAGCAATATTGTTCCGCACCGAATCATTAAAGAGAAACGTATCTTGACTGACAATTCCCATTGCCTTCCGCACAGATTTCAAATCGAAATCTCGCAAATCTATTCCGTCTAGGGTAATACAGCCAGATGTAGGGTCATAAAATCTCGGTAACAGGTCTGCCATTGTTGATTTACCAGCACCAGAACTACCTACCAAAGCTAAAGTAGTACCGCGTGGTAAATATAAATTTACGTCTTGAAGTACTATATTTTGATGATTAGGGTAGGAAAAACAGAGATGCTTAAAATGCACTCCCTCTGTTAATTTCTCGTAAGGAATTGTACCGTTTCCCATGAACGGCTTATTATCCTCCCGTAAAAAATCAGCGACAATATCCACGCTAGAAGCAGTATTAGCAAAGCTACTACGAAGAGTATTTAACTGAGAAATAAACGGCAGTAGTCGCAATAGCAACAATAAATATGTAATCAAAACGGCTGAGACTGAACTAATCTGGTCGGCAAATAAGGTGCGACCCAAAAAGACAATGAATATTAAGGCTATAATGCCTGTCACCTCGCTGACTGGTGTAATAGCCTCAGAATTGACTTGCGATTGAAAATCTGCTTTTTCTCGGTCACGAATTAGCTTTTGAATCCGTTTATATTCTCTATCTTCATTTCCAGTTGACTTTACTAGGCGAATTCCATTTAGCATTTCTAACACAGAAATGGAATAAGCTTTAGACATCTCCGAAAGCTGGGCACCAAAATCTCTTGAGCGGTAAATTGCGTACTGATTTATTAACGTCACCAAAGTTAGCAATATTGTAGTAGCAATGGTCAACTGCCAAGAAATTGACAGCAACAAAGCCACAAAAACTAAAATTGTAATTGCCAGTATGATTAATCTGATGACACTGCCTATAGCACTAGCAGCACGACTAATTTCTCCCCCAAGGCTGTTGATTAGATCACCAACTTTCATTTTGGTGTAATAATCTATATCAATATCTAGTAATAGCTTTAAGCCTGCTTCTCGCATATCGGATGTCAACGTCCGCGTTAAAGAACTTGACACTAAACTACCGATATAGCCAGCTAAATTTTTTAAAATAATTATAAATATAATTGAGCCAGCCATCACCGCAAGACGGTAATCTCCTGGAACCTGATCAAAGGGAGAGATAATGGATTTAATAATTGGCGGAGCACCTGTCAAATCTACAGGTTGACCCACTATTTGAAGAATGACTGGTACAATTAGCGTCGTACCTACACCGTTAAATAAAGCGCCAGAAAATCCGAACAATATTGTAAAAAATATCCTTGATGGATAAGGTTTAGCAAATTTTACTAGTAGCTTGCGGTTAGACATTGGGGATTTAGATTATAAATTTATAATTTTATAGTGGCAATGAAAATTACTATAGAATTTTTATCAATCTAGAGCTATTCTTACGTAGAGATATACTCGCTGGTTACGATATTTTCAATTGAGTGAAATCTAGATTAATCATAGATTTGTAACCATACACCATCCTCATAAACGCGAAATTAACTCAGATAAAGTAGATGCCATAGTTTCTAAGCTGTATTTTTCTAAACATCTTTCTCTAGCCTTTCTACCTCGCTCCTTTGCTTGTTCTAAATCCGCAAATATCAGTTGAATTTGTGCAGCAATTTGTTGGGGACAACTAGGATCAACTAAATAACCAGTTTCTGCTAAAATTTCGGGAATATCTCCCACTCTTGTGGATAACACAGGTTTAGCCATTGCCATCCCATCTGTCAACTTTAGAGGAAATTGGGCACGAGCAATCACGCTATCTCTTTGGGGAACAACTACAACGTGAGCAGCTGCTACAACCTCAGGCATAACCTCCACAGGACACTTTGGTAATTTGATAATCCAGCGTCCCCATTTTTGAATCAGCTGCTCATCATAATCATCGTAAGGGCTGCCTCCCACAATGACTAATTTTAAATCTTGCTGATTCAACTGATCTAACGCTATTAAGACATCTTCAACTCCCTTATGAGGTCTTGGCGCACCAGGAAACATGAGAACTCGATACTTTGTTAAACCATAACGCTCTCTACTGACCTCTGGATTATATTTTTCAGGGTCAAACATGGCAGTATCTTTGCCATTAGGCAAATAAACACCCCCAAAGCGGTTTTGAAGAAACTGAGTATCTATCGTAATCCCATCGGCACGAGATACTAAACTTTCTATCCACTGGAGATAAAGTGGATGATCGGGAAATCTCAATGCACCATCTTTTTTTAAAATGTCCCTGGCAAATTGTTTAAGATTAGGGCGATACTTCCATTCAAAACCTCCATACCAGCTAAGTTCCCAATCATCCATATCTAAAAGCAAAGGACGACGACTAGCTAATTTATGCAGTAGAGATACACCAAAACTTGTCGGTTTAGGTTTGACTGCATAGATAATGTCGCCATCTAGTTTTTGCCAAAGTTTTTTAGCTGAAGCAAAAAACTCAGGATAGTTTTTGCCATCAATAGCAACTAACGGTATTCCTTTAGGAGGAATAGCATATAATTCCTGACCAAATAAAAATCCGACAATCTCAACTTTATAATTTATTTTTTTTAGAACTTGAGCTAGTAAAAAAGCTCGAACTGAGCCTCCACCAGACAAGTCACTCACAACTAACGAAACTTTTCCTTTCATATATTAGTTGCTTTAATCAGTATTGATATAACTGCTTTTTGGCTTTTTGAATAAGTTGATGAATTGGTAAAAAATCGAGATGATTTTTTGCGATCGCGGGCCTCGGTATTTTTCATATAGTACAAAGCTGGGAATAATTAGCCTAGTTTGATAGATTAGCTTGAGTAAATAGCTATGATTAATCTTGATTTTTTTGTTTAATAAGTACAAAGGAGGAGAAAACATTTTAATTAGCCGAGCAAAATTATCTTGCTCTTTTTCTCTAATTGCTTCTTTAAGCAAAAAACCTATACCTACTTGGCATAAAGGAATTAAATCATTATGCTTACTGCACACTGTCTCGTATAACAAAATGTAATAAGCTTTCATATAAGACCAGTTATTAGTTCTATTAGACTGATGTTTTGTGTAATATGCTCCTATCATAGATGTGTAGACAAAATTAACATTGGCAATTAAAAGGTCTATTGTAAAATCCCTATCTTGCAGAGCTTTTAAACGCTCATCAAATATTTTTTTCTCCTGCACATCTCTACTCATTAATAGACATTGCTGAAGTAAGGGAAATGGAGAATCAGCTAGAAAATCGGGTATGAGTAATCGCTCAATCAATTGCTCTCTTGATAAAGAACCAACTATATTTTCTTGTCTGCTAATAATTTGCTGATCTCTGTCTATAAATACCCGTTCATAATCTGTATATGAAACAGTATTTTCTTGAACATTCAAGGTACTTAAATGATCTAATTGAAATTTAATTTTATCTTGATGAATCCAATCATCTCCATCTAAAAACTGAATCCACTGACCTTGTGCCTGTTTAAAGCCAAAATTCCGACTTGAGGATACTCCGCCATTTTCTTTATAGAAGTAGCTGACTCTTGAATCTAGACTAATCAATTGTTGGGCAACTTCTTTTGTATTATCAGTAGAACCATCATCTACCATAATACATTCAAGGTCAGTAAATGTTTGTGATAGTACGCTTTTAACTGAGCGTTCTAGGTAGTCAGCTTGATTAAAACAGGTAACAACAATTGAAACAAGTGGAGTCATTGATTAAACATCCTTCTTGTTGAAAAGGTATAGTTCAAAATTCACGCTGGAGAAAATTAAGTATTGGTAAATAAACTAAGTTGGTATTTTGATTGAGATGTTGGCACGCTGCAAGTAATATTTTAGGAGTGCTGTATAGATACGGTCTATTGATGGCAATGCATACTCTTTATCAGGTTCACCGTCATGTGAACCCCAGATTACTGGGAAAGGATTTGGTTCCCAGACCATGAGGTTTCCCTGTTCGTCATAGCTGTAATCAAAAGCCATAAAATCAAAACCTAATGCTTTGCGTGCCTGCTGTAAAAGTTCGTGATTGGGGTCTTCTCCACTGAAATAAGCAATCTCCTCTGCTATTATTGATTCATTAATTACGCGATTATCGTTGTCGCGTACTTCCCAAGATTTGGAAACCATTAAAGGGCCAGGGATACCTTCATCTCCCATAGCGAAGTAGCGATACTTACGATACAGACCATCTTCTCCCCTAACATCCAGAAATTCTACTGCAATAGGGGCAATAAACTTTTCAAAAGGGACATTTGCCAAATCATCAAGATTTTGGACGAAAAAGATTTGGCAGCCATGCACCCAGTCTTCACGGATAAAGAAGGGGGTTGACAATCCTGCTTGTGTCTTTTTAAAAGCTTCTACATCAGTAATAGGTACTGTTTTGGCAGTACGAATACCTTTTATGCTACCAATTCGTTGTGCTGCCAGTGATTTAATTGAATTTGAGAGGTTATCAATGGGATTAACAATGGGAATGTTACGTTTTTGGCATTCTGCTTCTATTGGCTTGGCATATTGATAAATATGCGGAAATCTTTCTTTCAGGGGATCTTGTAGCCAAGGTAGAAATAGTGCATAGCGCTCCCAGTCATTTATCTCACAAGGGAGATAATGAAGTTCAAACAGATGTGCTGCTTCAGGTACATTTTGATTTACCCAATAAAGAAAGTAGTCATTGTATGTAGACTGGTGATCTTTCTGTCGCACCACAAGAATGCGCTTGGGATATCGGGCGTTGTTCATAGCGTCCCGAATTGCTGAAATTACCTGTTGCCGAAATTCTTTGTACATAGAAGATTTGTGTATGACGTTAAGATAGTCTTGGATGAAATTTTGATCAGATGTGGACTATTCGGCGCTAAAAATCTTAGTTGATTTTTGTTGGCAAAACTTTGTCAATTTTATTTAATAACTAAGGTTTTCTAGACTAGGAAATGGTTTTAATATAGGCTAGATATGACTTCTGAAGTTTTTCAATGCAAGGCTGAATCAGCCTTTAATTTGTCATTAATTATGGAAAAGGGGATATTTTTACCTAACCTCAGATATCAAGCTTCAATAAAAGCCTAAATAAACTTAACGCCATATTTGCTAGTTCGTCTAGCGAAATCTTACGTAAGTGTAGCATTTTTAGATACTAAGCATTTGCTCATAAGGGAGGCAAAGGTAATGCAGGTAATTCGTCTTGAGGCACTCTCAGACAACTATATATTTTTACTGTACGATCGCAAGCAAAATATCGCCGCTGTTGTCGATCCAGCGGAGTCTCAACCAGTATTAAAAAAACTGGCAGAGTTAAAAGCTGAGTTAGTAACAATTTTAAACACACATCACCATAACGATCATGTAGGTGGTAATAAGCAACTAATAGAAAAATTCCCCCAACTGATAGTTTATGGAGGAGCCGAGGATCGTGGTAGAATCCCCGGACAACAGGTGTTTTTAAATCAAGGCGATCGCGTCCAGTTTGCAGACCGCATAGCTGAAGTTATCTTCGTTCCTGGACATACCCGCGCTCATATCGTTTACTACTTCCCTCCCGAAAAAGCTGGCGAGACAGGCGATCTATTTTGCGGCGATACGTTATTTTCTGGCGGTTGCGGTCGCTTGTTTGAAGGAACACCAACCCAAATGGTGGACTCTTTGAGCAAATTGCGCTCTCTACCCGATGATACACGCGTCTGGTGTGCCCACGAATACACCTTAAAAAATCTCCAATTTGCCTTAACTGTGGATGGCGGCAATGCCGACTTACAAAGACGCTTCAATGAAGTGAAGGCTTACCGTAGTCGGGGAGAAGCTACCATCCCCTCACTGCTGGGAGCGGAGAAACGCACCAACCCCTTTTTACGTTGGGATCAGCAATCATTACAATTAACTGTCAAGAGTAGCGATGCAGTCCAAACCTTTGCGCGGATAAGGGAAATGAGAAATAACTTTTAAGTATGGGGCATTGGGCATTGGGCATTGAGCATTGGGCATTGGTTATTATATTGTTCTCCCTCATCTTCCCCTGCTTCCCCTGCTTCCCCTGCTCCCCCTGCTCCCTACTCCCTGCTCCACCATTAATTCAATTTTCTATCGCGAATAGTTGCGATCGCACCCTTCCTTTCGCTACGATCTGTAAGCTTTAGGGTATAGGCAAAGAAGCTTGGAATACAGCACTGACATTGTGAGCTATCTTAGCCAAACCCGAATTAATCAGATTTTACAGGAAAAACGATGGCGAAACGCGTACAGTTAGTTTTAAATCAGGATATCAGTAAGCTGGGAAAATCTGGCGACTTAGTGGAAGTAGCTCCTGGCTACGCTCGTAATTATCTGATTCCCCAGAAATTGGCAACCAATGCCACTCCTGGTATTCTCAAGCAAGTAGAACGCCGTCGTGAGCAAGAACGTCAACGGCAATTAGAACTCAGACAACAAGCTATTGAGCAAAAAGAATCTTTAGAAAAAGTTGGCAGCTTGACAATTGCTAAACCAGTTGGTGAAAACGAAGCAATTTTCGGTACTATCACCACCCAAGATGTTGCAGATGCAATTAAGGCAGCCACGGGTCAAGAAATTGATCGGCGTGGCATTACCATTCCCGATATTAACCACCTTGGTACTTATCAAGCTGAAATCAAGTTGTATTCTGAAGTAGCGGCACAAATCGATATTCAAGTCGTCGCTAGCTAGGAGACAGCAGAGGAAGCAGGCTAACTCTTGTACAGACGCGATTAATCGCGTCTCTTTCATCTCAAAACTAAAATCGTTTATGGCTGAAGAACTGAGTTTTCAAGGGCTAGGTAGCGAGCGCCTCCCACCCCAAAATATTGAGGCGGAAGAAGCGATTTTGGGGGGTATTTTACTAGATCCAGAAGCGATTAGTCGAGTTAGCGATCGCCTCCTTCCAGAAGCTTTTTACATTAGCGCTCACAAAGATATTTATCAAGCAGCTGTGAGGCTTCACACCCAAGGTAAACCCACAGATTTGCTCTCAGTCACAAGTTGGCTAACTGACCATGATTTGCTTGCCCGCATAGGCGGCAGAAATAAATTAGCAACTCTGGTAGACCGCACAGTGTCAGCCGTGAACATCGACGCCTTAGCAGGGTTGGTGATGGAAAAATACCTGCGGCGACAGTTAATTAAAGCTGGCAATGAAATTGTACATCTTGGTTACGAGACAGAAACCGAGTTACCACAAGTTTTAGATCAGGCAGAACAGAAAGTATTTGGAGTCACTCAAGAGCGTCCCCAATCGGGTTTAGTTCACATTTCTGATACTTTAATTAATAATTTTCAAGATATTGAAGATCGAAATCAAGGCATCGCCTTACCAGGTATTCCCTGCGGATTCTACGATTTAGATGCTATGACCAGCGGCTTTCAGCGTTCTGATTTGATTATTGTCGCGGGTCGCCCATCAATGGGAAAAACAGCGTTTTGCTTGAACCTTGCTCATAACATCGCTGCTTCTTATAAATTGCCAGTTGCTGTTTTCAGCTTGGAAATGTCCAAAGAGCAGCTGACGCAACGGCTATTAGCTAGTGAGGCGCAAATTGAAAGTAGTTATCTACGGACTGGTCGCCTCAGTCAAACACAGTGGGAACCTTTAAGCCGTGCTATTGGTATCCTTTCTGAAATGCCAATTTATATTGATGACACGCCGAATATTACAGTTACACAAATGCGTAGTCAGTCAAGAAGACTGCAAGCAGAAGTTGGAACTGAATTAGGATTAATTGTAATAGATTACTTGCAATTAATGGAAGGAGCCGGTGATAATCGCGTACAAGAATTGTCAAAAATTACGCGTCAACTCAAAGGTTTAGCGCGTGAATTATCTGTACCAGTTATTGCTTTATCTCAGTTGAGTCGCGGGGTGGAAGCACGTACTAATAAGCGTCCGATGTTGTCAGATTTGAGAGAATCGGGTTCGATCGAACAGGACGCGGATTTAGTAATTATGTTATATCGAGATGAATATTACTCTCCAGATACTCCCGATCGCGGCATTGCAGAAGTGATTATAGCTAAACATCGCAACGGGCCTACAGGTACTGCAAAACTTCTTTTCAATCCACAGTTTACAAAGTTTCAAAATTTAAAAATTTAGTCATTGAATTGGGCACTGGGAGCTTGGGGAGTAGGTGAAACCATGCCCAATGCCCAATGCCCAATTCCCCATACCCTAGTTTCTACTTAACTCCGAGCAATTCCACATCAAACAGCAGAGTTGCGTTGGGTGGAATCACACCACCAGCACCACGAGCGCCATAACCTAACTCTGGAGGGATAATTAACTGACGACGACCGCCTACTTTCATGGTGCTAAGTCCTTCGTCCCAACCTTTGATTACTTGTCCAACACCAATTTTAAAGCTGAAGGGTTGCCCGCGATCGCGTGAACTATCAAACTTAGTACCATCTTCTAGAGTGCCGACATAGTGAACTTCAACCGTTTGTCCAGATTGAGGAGTCGCTCCAGTTCCCTCTTTTAACTCGACATACTTTAATCCAGAGGGGGTAGTTACGGCATTAGCATCAGACATAGTATTGCTCGCAATTAGAGTATTATTTTCAGTTAAAGTTGTCAGCGCTGGCGGCGTTTGGGTTAACTCGGCAGCAATGGCAGTATTCTGTTTACTGCCTACTTGCCCTACAACCAAAAGCACAACACATACCAGCATGAACGCCACGCTGAGGAAAATTGGTTTCAAAATCAGTTCTCCTTACTTAGGTATCCTGGCAAAAAAATTACCAATAGGACACATTTAGTTTAAATCACAAATGACATCTTAACGCCAAAGCTTATTTTCCAAATCGCGCAATTGACGCTCTAGACGGTCAATTCTACCCCGTAGTTCATCCACTTCCGACTGGCGAGCTACCCCCAAATCTTGCATCATATTTCGCATTTGCCGTTGCATTTGGACATCGAAGTTTCCCTGCTCCGACTTTAACTGCTGGGCAATATCATCTATAACTGCCTTGGCTTGCTCAGGATTGAGCTTACCGTCTTTAACTAAATCATCGCTGACTTGGCGCAGTTTTTCTGCTACTAAAGACGTTGTGCCAAGACCTACCATCATTAGCTGTTGCAACCAGTTGTTGTTGCTGTCCATACTCCCTTCCTCTTACTTATTTCAAACCAGCCGATCCTTGCTCCTGAGTGTAAGCAATCAAGCTATGCTAAAAGCGCAGTTATTCTAGCCTACATCTCTATTTTGGCAAATTCGCAAACACAGAGATCACAAGGTATGTTTATAGAACTACTCAACTTTAAGGTTGCCCCCAATTTAAGGGAAAATTTTATCCAGAAGGACGCATAAATTTGGACAATAGCGCTGGCTTAATATCCTAGATTTATCGCTAAAGAGGTTTGGATTAGCCTCAATGACCACACAAAAGTTATCCTCATCATTTGTTGGGCAATGCAGAAGCAGTGGAAAGCCATGCCCCAAGCAGATTTACAGACTAATGAAGATAAATCCATCCAAGCACTTAGAGAATCTTATCTAAGAGTAGAGTTAGCAAAGTATCAAGTACGGAAATTTCCCCATTTTTGGGTGAAAGATTACTCTCAACTCGTAGATAAACAGCCAACTTCCGCCATAGTGTATAGTGAAGCGATCGCCCCAAAAAATTATAGGAATTAAACTTAGCTTATTTCACGACAATTTAAGTCATTGGTACTAATGACCAATGACTAATGACTAATGACTAATGACTAATCCCCATCTTTAAAAGTAGGAATAAGTAAAATTTTTGCACGCCATTTCTGAAAGGCTATCTCGTAATCTTCTGATTTACTCTGATAAACGCTCCACCAATGAAAAAATAGTCCTAACCCCCATCCTAATATTGGGAAGATAGCCCAAAAATAACTAGGACTAGTTATTAGATTCAAAAGAATAAGGAATAAGTTCACAGCTATAAATGAAACAAAGTGTGTCCAAAATGCTTTGCGTCGGAAAGTATTAAATGTAAGTTGCGATCGTTCCTCTTCTTGTTGAATTAACCAGTTCTTTTCAGTTTTTCCCAAAATATCAGAAGAAATACCTAACTCAGATGCCATTTCTATAAGTTCTTCTCGTGAAAATTCACCTTCCTGTCTACGAGTGAGCGCTATTTGCAGGATTTTTTGTACATCTTCAGAATCGTAAGTCATTTTAACTACCTTATAAGTTTGTGTGTAAATGCGCCTTTGATTTCACGAATTGTTTAACATATTTCGTTCAATTCAGTTAGCGAATGGCTCCACATTTTGCACCCAATAATTAGCTAAACTTGCATCCCTATTATTTTCTCACAATTAGTTTATGGCTACTGTATTTGTCAATACCTCTATGTTGCTTTTCAAATATTCAGTCAAAGATTATTTTTAGCCATATCAAAAAATATTGACAATTACAAAAGTAAAGTTATCCTTTTTAATGAGGGTTCTTATATTAACTAATAAAACCTATATCTGCATCTGATTTGGAGGCAATAGACACATAAATTTTATAAAAATAGTTATCAAGCTTTGCCTAGTCTAAATTTTAATTTGTATAATCTGACCGACAAAAACTCATGACATCAGAGCAACTAAATTTATTTATGGTGATTCTTAATTTTAGATTTTGAATTTTAAATTAAAAGCAAAGTGACGTGACGCACCTTCCTGTTGAGGTTGTATGGCGATCGCTCCTACCGATGTATAGAAAAATGAGCGATACCTGCGGCGGTAAACTACGTATCCTAGAAGTGCTGCCAACTCATCCACTCAGACAATGTACATATTTGTATAAAAATATAGAGAATTATTTATGCTATCGATAAAAGTTTTTATTCGCCCTACGTCTAACGATAGATAGATTTTATTAAATAAATAGTTTAGATTTGTAACAAGTTACACAGAACTAGGTAAAGCACATGGCCAATATTGTTGACACCGCCACTAATAATGGTTCTTTCAACACACTAGTTGCAGCAATCCAAGCAGCTGGTTTAGTAGATACACTGAAAGGCCCTGGGCCATTTACCGTCTTCGCACCTACTGATGAAGCGTTTAATAAGCTTCCAGCAGGTACAGTAGACGCATTACTGAAAGATATTCCTAAGCTCAAAAAAATCTTGACCTATCATGTTGTATCAGGCAAGGTACTAGCTGCTGATGTAGTTAAGCTCAAGTCAGCTAAAACAGTTGAAGGTTCAGATGTAAAAATTGACGCTTCTAATGGCGTTAAGATCAATGATGCAACTGTTGCAGCAGCAGATGTTGCTGCTGATAACGGCGTCATCCATGTAATTGACACAGTTTTGATTCCTGCATAAGCAAACGTCAGAATAGCGAATGCTATTTGTGGGGCTGCAACTAACTATAGTCGTTTCTCCATTAAAGTCTGGTTGAATGTTTTTTATTTAGTAAACACCAACTACCAATAAATCCATCTAGACAGTATCTAGATGGATTTATTGTTTTATGCGTTTATAGACGTTGCATTGCAATGTTTCTAGTGGATCAAATTTTTAGTTTTGCCAAACCCAAATAACGGATACCTTCGGGGGAAATGTCAAAACGGCAAGGTAAAACTTCTAAACCAAGAGCGATCGCATCCCGTAATAATCTACCATATACAGGATCTGTGCGATCGCCAGGGGAGAACTCAGTACAATCACTGCGATTGATAAAATAAAGCATCACCGCACGAGTTAGAGGTAGCAGTGCCATTAGTTCTCGTAAGTGCTTTTGTCCTCTTGTAGTCTCCGTGTCGGGAAATAAGGCTAGTCTCCCCTCAGACAAAGTTGTATTTTTCACTTCTAAATAAATCGGGCGTTCCTCATCACTCCCCGTTAAGAAAAAATCCACTCGACTTTTTTTATCTAGTCCATAAACTACCTCACCCTTGATTTGGCTATAGTCACCCAATTCTGGGAAAAGATGTTTCGCCAAAGCTAGCTTTACAATCCGATTGGGTAAAAAAGTATTTATGCCTACCCAAGTCGGTTCGTTGTCATGTACCTGAATTAGTTCTAAAGTGTAAGCCAATTTGCGGTTAAGATTATCACTTTTAGAAAGCTGTACCGCACTTTGGGGAGTAGATACTCCAGTCATTGGCCCTGTATTTGGACAGTGTGCTGTCACTATTTCGCCAGAAGTAAGTTGAACGTCAGCAAAAAACCGCTTGTAGCGTTTTAGCAGAATACCCGAATACAAAGGTGGGTAACGGTAAAGCCAATCTATCATTATAAAACCTTGTTGCTGCTAGTAAATATACGTCGATTCCTTACCCACCTATCTCTCAACAGCAAATCTTTTCAGCAACTACTCCGCCCTATAACAGAAATTGAGTAAATCTATATATCACAAAGTGTCAACTTTTGTAGTTAAAATGACAACATTTTAATAAAAAGTAGCATATACTAAGTGTTATAAGCCTCCCATAAAGAAAAATCCGGGAGAATTTCAACATGCAAGGAGGTAAATCCTATGCAAAAAGTGTGGACAGCAACGGAATTAGAATATGCTTTTCTGTTTACTCTAAGAAAAGTAAATTCGATCAATCCAGAAGGTTTCAAGCCATTTTTTAGTAATATGCCTGTTGATCCTTATATCGAAGGCAACTATCGTTCGAGAAGATTATCTCGGTTCACAGTTTCTGGAAATCATTTAATCAAATTACCTCATGGACACTTCTTTCAAAGTAAAGAATATAATCCATTAATGGGCGATAGAAAAAGAGAGTTTGCAGAATTAGATGATGCACTCATAGAACTTGATATTTTTAGAAATCTTGTCTTGGCATTTAGTGATTCTTGTAAACTCCATCCTGAAGCTGAAATCGGAGTTCATCAAATTAGAACTATTTGCTCACAAGATAATTTGGGTAATCCAGCGCCTGAAGGTATCCATCAAGATGGTACTGATTTTATTGGTATATTTTCAGTAGATAGAGATAATATTCAAGGTGGAGAAACACATCTGTATGTCGCCAAAGAAGAAAAACCTGTGTTAAGCAAAGTTCTAAATCCGGGAGAACTTTTATTAGTTAACGATCATGAGTTTTTCCACTTTACAACCCCCATCAAACCACAGATTGGCGCTCAAGGAAGTAGGGATGTTTTTGTACTGACTTCTCCTAGCTTGCTTTCAGAATAATTCTAGTTAACTGCAAACATTTTATAATTTATGAGAGATGGGGAATTGAATGTAGTCATTTCCCCAGTTTTTTTAGTTGTGCTGATAGTGGTTTATCTAAATTGATGGCTAAAGTTGCCATATCAATTAATAAAGCTACATTTTTTATAAACAAATGCCATGAATGACGAATTTTACAATAGAGGATTAGAAAAGGCTAGGCGAAAAGACTACGCTGGAGCAATTCAGGAATTTAACCAGGCTTTACAACTGACACCTTACTTTCCCGAAGCCTACTTACAACGGGGTTTGGCACATTATGACACAGGAGAAATCCTTAAGGCTGTTTCAGATTATACAGAAGCCCTGAAGATTAATCCTGAGAGTGTAGAGGCATATTATTGTCGTGGATTAGCAAGGGTGGTGCTGAAAAATTTACCTGGGGCGCTAGACGATGTTGAACGCGCTATTCGTCTTAATCTCAATTATGCTCCTGCTTATAATCTGCGGGGGATAGTACGGCGTAAACAGGGTAGCATTCAAGACGCGATCGCTAACTTTAAAAAAGCTGCACAATTATATCTAGAACAACAGGATAAAGATAATTGTCGTCTGTGTCTGGAACAAATTAAACAGTTACAACCGCAAGAAAAAGCTGTTATACAGCAATCACATTCTCCAAATGCGCCCATTTTATCCACAAATGAATATTTCACGCAATTATTAGAAAAGGCTGAAAAGGGAGATACGCAAGAGGCACTCGCCGATTTAAACTGGATATTAAAAGCTGACCCACAAGATGCCCAAGCTTACTGTTGTCGTGGGGTTGTGCGTTGCAAAATGGGTAATTATCGAGAAGCGATCGCAGATTTTAATCAAGCATTGCGACTAAATTTTCAAGATGCCATTGTTTATCGCAACCGAGGTAAAGCACGTTCTGTATTAGGCGATCATCAAGGTGCGATCGCAGACTTTAACCAAGCACTTCAGATGCAACCCAAAGATCCCTTAGTCTATATTGCCAGAGGCAATGCCTATCGGGCAATGGCTAACTATCTCGGTGCAATCCAAGATTATACCCAAGCGCTGCAAATAAACCCTGATGATGCTCAAGCTTACTACAATCGCGGCATTGCCTATACTTGCATAGAAGAAATGCAAAATGCTCTGGAAGATTATCAACGGGCGGCGAGTATTTTTTGTGAACAAGAAGACTGGGCAAATTATCAACAAGTCTTAAGTAGCCTAGAAAAAATCCAAAAATTTAGTCCAGAGTCAAAAAAGCAAAAATATAACCTGCTACGTCAGCGACTTTTGCGAATGGTTGGGGGATATTGGGAAATTGCCGAACGATTAATTCAGCAGAAGCAAGATTATTATCCTGGGATGTCAGACGAGTGGTATTTGCAAAAAGTGATTGATGACTTAGAACGCGATCGCAATAGATAAAATATAAATGCCACTATATATATGTAAATTCACCCGTATAATTGTACGGGTGAAAATGTCAGCAATTTCTTATTATTTTATAACTAAACTAAAAGCATATTATATTAACATGGTTTCAAAGTTTAGTTAGAAGTGCGATTTTGACGGCGACGACGTAATCCAAACATACTAACTGCTCCTAGAGCGAACATTGATAGAGTAACAGATGGTTCAGGAACTGTAGCGCCAATTAACCCTCTAACATTTGCCTCGCCGATATCAAGAACGACGACAACATCATTAAAGTCACGGTCAGAACCTTCGTTTAACTTACCAGTTGCAGAATCTATCCCTGAAGCGCGTAAATCACCGTATAAATCCTCGAACGCCAGTAAGATGTAATTATTATAAGCATAAGCAACAGTGTGCTGTAGTTTGTCAGGATTTGAGGCAGTTTTAGTACCAAAGATATTGGCATCGTTGCCACGGTTCAAACCATCTGATCTCAGCCAGAAGTCGAGTTGAGTACCTGCGGTAATATTACCAAGTTTGACGCCATCCCCTAGTTTTAGTGCATTACCGCCCCAGTCGCCAACACATCCAGTTCCTTGACAAGAAATATCATTAAAAATCAGCCCAGACTTGTTAGTAGTTCCTACGGCATCGAAAGCTAACTGATTTCTATAACCAGCGCCCTCATTGATAAAGTAAACAGAAACATCGTAGTCGTATTTTAGGTTTAATTGAGTGGGATCTAATTTAAATTGTCCGCTGTTTGGAAGGATAACACTTTCAGCTTGGACAAATTCCTGAAAAGGAGTGTCGTTAAAACCTGTTTGAGACTTGTTATATACCGTTGGTTGAGTCCAGGAACTATCCCAATTAAAGTCAGCAGCAGATGCAGCTTCTACTTGGGAGAATAATCCGGTTAAGGTAGCGCTAGCAGCAAGTAAGGCAGTAAATAAAACAGGTTTCATATCAAGAGTCATTAAATAGGCAAAACAATGTAGACAGTAATCTTTTGAAAAACTGCCTGTGTCGTTCCTTAATTTCTAACAGCTATGCTTTACGAAAGTCAATGTTTATTGGAGCTTTTATTTATATATTTAAATAGCTTTTTATTTAATGTATTTATACTGATAAATCACATTAATTTATAACTTTATTCGCTGTTATTAGCATTTAGAGTTTAAACTTAAATATAAGGAAACCTTTATGATAAATTTATACTTTTCCTTAAAATAAGATGTGTAATTTTGATATTTAAAAGCCAAAACCTTAACCTATATAGGTTGTATTGGGATACGTAGATACTTAATGATTTTAGGCAAAGTAACCCATTACGCACAGTAGTTTTGATAAAGAAGCTGAAACAAAGCATTGTCTTATCTACGCATTACCTAATTTTATAAACCCTCTGGGTTAATCCTCCAATTCTGCAACCTTTGCTCTAGCTGTTGGGCGCATTGTCATTCTTGCTGCACTAATTCTTGTAGTCTAGGTAGAAATTAGCATAAAAAATTAGGGGTATTATGAGTACCCCTAACTTTATAGCCCTACCTCTTCTGTAATTCTCAAATCATACGCCGCAATTATAGACTTACAGAAGAAAATAGAGTCTTACCATTACCTATTAACCGTTACAACACCTAACTGACAACTGCTTCAGCTTTTTCTTCAACTTTTTCCTTCACTAGGACATATGGCTTTTCTGCACCTTGTGCGAGATATTCAGCTAGCTGACTTTCAATTTGATCGCGCACAATTTGGCGATACTCTAGAAAATGCTCGTTGTGGGCACAAGCGGCGAGGTAATGCTCAAAAACTCCAGGGTTACGCTTGAGAATACTAAACAAATGGTGCCAGAACTTCCAACGAGTTTCTCGTTTGATTCCTTGTCGCCAAATCACAATCAGCAACGCTTTCACAACCAACCACTCTGGCATTTTCGCTGGCGCTTTCCAACTCGGCAAACCCATCATCAAGAAACAACGGTAGGTGCGATCCAAGTACTGTACTGGGTCGTATAAAGTACAAAATGCTTCAATATATTCTCTGGCGAGTTCTTCCAGGGGACGGGTGGGCAGAAAGTTCATCAATGTTGTCTGGTTGATGTTGCCATCTTGATTTTCCCGCAGTCTTCCTTCTTTTTTCAGACGATGCCAAAGCGCGGTGTTAGGTAACGCTTGCAACATGGCAAAGGTAGTAGATGGAATAGCTGCTTGTTCTGCAAAGCGAACAATGCGATCGCCTGCACCCGCTTTTTCGCCATCAAACCCGATAATAAACCCAGCCATTGGGCGCAATCCGGCTTTGATGATGGTTTCCACTGCCTCAGTTAGAGAACTGCGAGTATTTTGAAACTTCTTGGTCATTTGCAAACTATCCTCATCCGGCGTTTCGATTCCCAAAAACACCGCCGAGAAACCACACTCAACCATCAACTCCAACATTTCTGCGTCTTGGGCTAAGTCAATTGAAGCTTCAGTGTCAAATCGGAAGGGATATTTATGTTCTGCCATCCAGACTTTTAACTCTTTCAGCAACAATTTCACATTTCGCTTGTTGCCAATAAAGTTGTCATCCACCATGAACACACCCCGCCGCCAACCCAATTCATAGAGGTAATCTAACTCTGCTAACAGTTGTGCTGGGGCTTTAGTGCGCGGTTTGCGCCCGTAGAGAACAATAATGTCACAAAATTCGCACTGGAAAGGACACCCGCGCGAAAACTGCACCGACATCATGTCATAGGCATCCAATTCTAATAAATCAAAGCGGGGTATTGGTGTGCTTGTCACATCAGGTTTTTCTGTGGCGCGGAAAGTGCCAGATGTGTCTCCCCTTTTTATTGCCTCAATAAACATGGGCAACGTGATTTCCCCTTCATCCAGAATTAGAAAATCTGCACCAACATTTTCAACTTCGTGAGGTACAGAGGTGGGGTAGGGACCGCCGACTGCGACTAACTTGCCACGTTTTTTAGCTTCCTGGATTTGGTCAAGTAAATCTTGTTTCTGGACAATCATGGCGGAGAAGATGACTACATCTGCCCATGCCCATTCTTCTTCTGTTGCTGGGCGGATGTTGCGATCAACCAGTTTAAATTCCCATTCTTGGGGCAGAATCGCGGCTACTGTTACTAAACCCAGAGGTGGTAATAAAACCTTGCGATCAACTAACTCCAAGATTTTTTCATAAGACCAAAAGGTTTTGGGAAATATTGGATACACTAACAAGATTCGCATGTAGTATCAATCCTCACACTTTGATTGTTATCCCACTCTAACGAAAATAAAGAGTTATTGACTTTTTATTAAAGTTGTTTTATTTTACCATTGATATTTTTCCTTCAAATGGGCCTGACTTTTCACGGCATCTGGAAAACCTCTCTCTAAATCTCTCTCCTAAAAGGAGAGAGACTTTGAATTTCCCCCTTCCCGATGCGGGAAGGGGGTTAGGTTTTTCGTGGACTTTTCCACATAACGTGAAAAGTCAGCAAATGGGCAACTAGGGACTGGTATTCTGGTCGCTTGTGTCGGCTTATCTTTGCAAGAAATGACTGCCATCATTAGCAAAGAATAGATATCATGCACGTTTAACGTTACTAATTTTTAAAACATCGCTCATGGTTGCACAATAATTTGACAAGCCAAAGCTATCGGGGTTGACAAATTTTTCATAGGTGAAATGCCGATAGTTCATGCAAAATCTATCCCAAGCAGCCATCCGAATGCGGAACAGAACAATAATCAAATTAGCCAATGCTATAGATATGGGAATACGAAAATAAATCTTTTTGCCCAAATAAGCACAAACTTGTTTCACTGCTTGATTAGCAGTTAACGGTGCTTGGCCTAAAACAAGCCGACGTGGTTGATTGTTTTCGATAGGATGATCAATTAAATATCGCACTACAGTAGCAATATCTCGTGCGTGGATAAAGTGAAAACTGCCATCTGCTTCCAAAAAGCGAATCACATTAATATATTTCGTCACTTCTGGAATACCAAATGTGACAGCAGAATAGGGTTTATTCGCATCACCGCCCAATACTACAGTCGGAAAAACTGTGGTAATTTTGGGTGTGATCGCTAATTTTTCTTTTTTCTCTAAGCAGTCATATTTGGAACGGATGTAATCTGTCCCAATTTCCCCGGCTTCTTTTAATGGTTGATTATACCGATTCAAAACGCTAGCTGTCGAAAAATAAATCACCTGCTGGCAACGTTCTGGATCTAGCAGTTCCATCAACTCTATAGTCTTGACGACATTAATATCAAATGTCTCCTCACCTCCCCAAGCTGTGGCTGTGAGTACTGCTGTATCAATTGTGGATAGCAAATCGGCAAACTGCCGAATATTTTGCATATCGCCTTGTAGAACGTTGATACCTGAACGTGCCTTGGTATCAAGTTGCAGTTTGCTTGGGTTCCTAACTAGTAGATACAGTTCATGATCTGTTTCTTTAATTAAGGCTTCTGTTAAATAATGACCTACACAACCACTTGCACCAGTCACTAAAATCCGTTTCTGGCTCATAAAAAATTTATTAAAAGTAAGGAGTTAACAGTGAAGAGTTAAAAATGAAGTTAAAAGTTCCGAATCACGAGTTAAAAATAAGTTTGCACCTGACAACTGATCACTCGGTAAATTTTAGATTTTTAATTTTGGATTGAAGAAAAAATCTAAAATCTAAAATCTAAAATCTAAAATTGAATGACTCCTAACCCTTAACTCCTGCAAGATTTAATTCCTTTGCTGTTTCAAAGAAGAAAGCGACATTTTCTTCTGGAGTTTCTGGTAAGACACCGTGACCGAGATTAAGAATGTGACCCCAATTACCAGCTTTACGAACGGTATCAAGAATGCGATCGCGGATAAACTGTTTAGAGCCGAATAGCACGCCTGGGTCAAGATTTCCTTGAACTTTCATTTGCTTACCTAATCTGGCTCGTGCGTCTGCCATATCCACTGCCCAGTCTACACTGACTATATCAGCGCCTGATTGTCCCATTCTTTCCAACACACCCGCACTACCGCTAACTAGCAAAATCAAAGGTGTATCGGGATGGGTTTGCTTGACTTGCTGGAAAACTCGCTTCTGATAGGGGAGAGCAAAGGTGTCATAATCTTGAGGACTCAGTTGACCCGCCCAAGAATCGAACATTTGCACAACTTGAGCGCCACAGTCAATTTGATAACGGGCATAGATTGCGATCGCATCTGCTAATTTAGTTAACAATTGATGCAGTATCGTCGGATCTGAAAATGCCATGTTTTTGATAATGGAATAGGTTTTAGAACCTTTTCCCTCAACTGCGTAAGCTGCTAACGTCCACGGCGCACCCACGAAGCCCAACACCGTTGATTGATTGCCCACTTCAGAGCGCAACGCCTGCAAAATTGTCTTAATAAATGGTAGAGCTGCTTCTGGTTCTAAGGGATGCAGACGATCAATTTGTTCTTGAGTCCGCAGGGGCGAGTGAATGATTGGCCCTTTACCTTCGGCAATATCCATGTCAATACCCAAACCAGGTAATGGGGTGACAATATCAGAAAATAAAATTACTCCATCTGGTTGGAAGGCTCTCCACGGTTGCAAGGAAACTTCAATTGCTACTTCTGGAATTTCCGAGCGATCGCGAAACGAAGGATACTTATCTCTTAAGTCTCGATATGCTTTCATATATCGTCCCGCTTGTCGCATCATCCATACAGGGGGACGATCTACTACTTCACCACGAGCAGCCCGTAAGAGATGAGGAGTCGTTGAAGAAACACCCATTTATTACTTCATCCTAAAAGAGTCACTTTTTTATGCCACTGTTTAGCTTATCATTCTGGGATTACGCTTTATTAGCAAGTTGTCAGCAAAAGCCCTAGTCCCTTTACACCAAAGGGAAATCGAGTCGGAAATGGGATAAAACAAGAATTAACAAAGAAAGTGGAATATAAAAGAATTTCGTCACTCTTTTGTGTTGTCTCCACTCTCTACTCCCCTAACTTGATATGCAAACTGACTCTAACAGTCCAGATGGTGTTGCATCTGCTAATAGCGAGCCTAATCCAGGAAAGTATTTGATTCCGCGATCGCAGCGACAGAGGTTCTTTATTCAGTTTACCTTAATGACCCTGATTGGATGGGTTGTGGGTGGCGTTGCCAGTATCGCCTTAGAGAAAATTATTCTCCAAAGCTTACTTAGTGCTGGAATCCAACCAGAAACATGGAGTATTTTGGTCAGAAGTCTCAGTAACGTTGTATTTGCCTTGATTTTCGCTGCCGACCAGAGCCTTGTCCTTTACCAATATTTACCGGGTTGGCAGTGGCTATTTGCTACTAGTGTCGGTTGGCTAATTGCCAATGGTGTTTCTACAGCCTGGATTAACTATATTTCAACTATTGCCTCATCGTTAAATGAAATTTTATCTCCTGAACAAACTTTTATTTTTGGATTTCTGTCTGCGATCGCATATATGATTTCTGGTATTTGGCTGGGACTTTGCCAATGGATGGTACTGAGGCGATATACAACAGGCATTTGGTGGTGGAATTTTTTACCCTCAATCTCTTTCTTATTAATTACTATTTTGGTTTGGTTGCTTTTTCTTGTGCAAAATTTGATTCCAGAAACCTACCGTGTCTCCATATTATATTGGAGTGGACAAGGACTTACAGCACTAATACTAGGAGCCATACCAGCAATTGGCTTGTGTACCTTGAAAAGAAATTCACCAGCCCCGTTGGGGCGGGGGTAGGGTATTGGGTGTTGGGTGTAGGGGAAAAAATAGCCCCAACAACTATTGGGTCAGAAGCCCCGCCTTCTTCAAGGCGCTTGCATTGGGCGAGGTTAGAAGCCTCGTCCAATGCCGTACTCCCTACACCCAACACCCTGTCCCCTACACCCTTCTTTTCACCTCGCCGGAGTGGAATTTCTAGTTGATCATAATTAAGCATCGGGTTTGAAACTTAGTTTTTGCAAGGCTAAGTAAAAACCTTAGTTAAGATTTTAGATTTCATCTAGATTGTAGGGAATCCCAAATTGAATCGAGGTTTGCTTGAGCTTGTTTAAGTGCTGTTTCTGGAGATGCCCCTAGCATAGTGGCTTCGATGGCTCGACCTAAACTGTCAGACAAGCGACTATAGCCAGGAATAATTGGTCGATAACCTGCTACAGATATTTGGTCTATAAAGGCTTTTAAGATAGGTTTTTGCTGAAGAAATTCTTGATAAACCTGACTTTGGGCAGATTTAATATTAACTGGTAAAAAACCCGTCCCCATACTCCATTCTGTTTGGAATTCTTCACTTAAAACATACTCGAAAAATTTGCGTGCAGCTTGCTCTCTTTCTGGTGTAGTTTTCATCAAATACATATTTCCAGTGGCTGTCACTGTAGCAGGTTTCACACTTACAGGTATGGGGAATACTTTAAAGTCAACATTGGACTTCAATATATAACTCCAAGGGCCTGTAATTTGCATGGCAACGCGACCTGAAATAAAAGCATCTTCTTCATAACCACGCTCTGGGGAAGAAAGGGTTGCTGAACCATCTTTTAATATATCTTGCCAAAATTGTAAAGCTGCGATCGCTCCTGCATTCGTCAAATTCGGACGGTTATTTGTGACAATCTCTCCCCCAGCACTCAATAAAAAAGGAAACCAACTAAAGACAGTCCATTCTTCTTTTCCTAAAGGCAGCAACATTCCGTACTGTTCAGGTTTATTATCACCATTTCGGTCTATGGTCAATTTTTTGGCAACTTCCCTTAACTCTTCCCAAGTTTTAGGAATTTGCGTAATCCCCGCAGCTTGAAAAAGTTTAGGTCGGTAAAAAATACCTAAATTGCTCGTGGAGAGTGGGATTGACCAAAGATGACCGTCTAATTTTAGTTCCTCTAATAGGTTGGGGCTAATTTCTGACTTCAATGACAATTTGTCCAGCCATTCTTCTAAAGGACGAATTGCCCCTAGTTCCATAAATTGACCTGTCAATTGAGGATCGAATGAGAGGATATCTGGAGGTGCATTCCCCACAACAGCTGTTAATATTTTTGGCAACTGGGGTTGACCTACGAAGATAGATTCAACTTTAATATCATTATGAGTCTGATTAAATTTATTTACTAGTTTGTTAAATACATCCCGATTAGCAGGGGGATTGATTGATTGCCATAGACTCAAATGAATTACTCTGTCATTCTTATAAACTGTCCCTTGACAACCATATAAGAATATGAAAAATATACTAAGAATAATCCTTATCACCGAAAGCCACCAAGTAGAATTGTTTAACTGGCGGAAAAAATTCGGAATTTGGGATGGGAACATAGAAACTTTCATACCAAATGTGTGCTTGATTATTAAGCTAAACGTAGAGACTCCACCCAGACGTACACTACGGTCAAAATTACCTCCACAAAAAATATACAAGATTTTATTGACTCAGTTTTTTGCCATGCCATCTTACAAAAAAACTTTGTATTATCTAGGCTTCTTCTATGCCAAGCCTCGTAACTTGGCGAAGGTATTGTTTTCAATAATTTTCTTTCTCCCCCAGCCTCAAGAGTTTTTTTCCTTAATTATTAAAAATACTAACTCGGCAGTCTGGGCTTGCCAGTTAAAATCTAGAGTCTTTACAAGTCAGTTCATGCATCGAATCAGATTGCTATAAATTCATATTTATCATGTATAATTTCCCAAATGTACAGATAAAATACTAACTGGATAAATCTATCATGGCAAGTCATTATGTCACTAGCAGTTTTTTGCAAGTGCAAAATTCAAAATTGTATGCGGTTTTTGGCTGGAGTCAACGTCCAAAACAGATGATTTCTTCAAAACTGTGGCTGACGATATTGGAAATATTTGTTCATGAACATGATATAGAAAAAGCTCATAACATATATTGCAGCAAACAGGGTGCTCCAATTGATGAAAAACTTTATTTGAAAATCCAAAACTATTATGATTCATTAAAACATTCTGATAATTTTGTTGTATCACTTTTAGATAAACAAATTAATTTATATGATAGTGGTTTTAAGGGTATAGTTGATCTAGATCCTGTAATTGATCTAGGTGTAGTCAGCCGAGAAACTTATCAAGTTCTTCCCCTGTTATTCTACAAACAGCAACTTGAAGAAGATTTAGATACTGTTGATAGCCTAAAATCATTTACTCAAGTAGTTGAACTGATGAATGATATCGGTCTTTTATCCCCAGCTATAGGTGCAATTGATTGGGGTAGCTTTAATAGAAAAAATCCTATTTGTCATGCTTGTGGATTTACACGGGGTACTCCCATAGACAGATATTATCTGAGTAAGTTTGTTGAAGAAATTAAAGACCAAGTGGTTGGTAATGTCCTAGAAATTGGTTCAGTACCTAAAGATCGAGAGTTTTATAACTTTTCCGACCGTCCAGGATATCGTGTACTCAATTTAGAAGCAAGTCCAGGGGTTGACATTGTTGGAGACGCTCACGATCAATCACTAATTGAGCCGGAATCTTATGATTCAATTATTATATTCAATGTTTTAGAACATTGTTATGCACCTTGGCAGGTAGCCCAAAACATACATAGTTGGCTAAAAGTTGGTGGTAAGTGTTTCTGTTTAGTGCCTAATGCCCAACGACTTCATGATCGTCCGGCAGATTATTGGAGACCTCTACCTGATGGACTTTCTTTGTTATTTAAAAATTTTGCCAGACACAAATTATATGTTTACGGTAATACCAAGTCTGTAGTTGCTATTTTTCATGGAATTACTGTCGAGGAAATTACAAAAGAGGATCTAGATGCTTTTCATCCAGATTACCCAGTAATATCTTGTATAGTGGCTGAAAAATAAACCCTTCATCAGTGTTTTATTTCTTTTGGGTGGAGCCATAGCGAAACCCAATAATTGCTTTGTTTATGTGAAACAAATGATATTTATAAAAATACATCAACGGTGAAAATGTCCCAGAAATTATTATTTATGTCTACCCCAATGGGCCCGCTAGGTTCAGGATTGGGAGGCGGAGTAGAATTAACCCTATCTAATATTGCTACAGAGATGCTGCGGCGAGGACATAAATTAGAAATTGTTGCACCACAAGAGTCTACCAGCAATAGCTTAACTATTAAAGAAATTACCGGTGAACTAATACAGATACCAGCGCAAAATCAGAATCGTAGCGATCCAATTTTGCTGCATAAAAATTCTGTTTTAGCGAATATGTGGGATTATGCTCGTCAAGTCCAAGCCGATTATGATTTGATTGTGAATTTTGCTTATGATTGGTTGCCATTGTATTTAACACCATTTTTTCAGATTCCGATCGCACATCTGATCAGCATGGGTTCTTTGACAGATGCAATGGATCACATTATTGAACAAGTAGCAATCAATTTTCCTGATACTATCGGTGTTCACAGTCAAACACAGGCAGCAACTTTCACATTTGCAAAACGGTGTATTTGTCTGTTAAATGGTTTGGATTTATCTATTTATCAGTTTTGCCAAAAACCAACTCAGAGTTTGGCGTGGGTAGGTAGGATAGCTCCTGAAAAAGGACTAGAAGATGCAGTAGCAGCAGCAGGAATCACTGGTATTACACTAAAAATATTCGGGTTCAAACAGGATATATCTTACTGGGAAAAGATTTGTCAAGAATATCCTAATGCTCCCATCGAATATGTAGGATTTTTACCAACGGTTGAGCTACAAAAAGAGTTAGGTCAATGTCGAGCACTTTTAGTAACTCCTCGTTGGGTAGAAGCATTTGGAAATGTAGCAATAGAGGCGCTTGCTTGTGGAGTACCTTTAATTGCTTATCGTCGGGGTGGTTTAACAGAAATTGTCCAAGAAGGGAAAACTGGTTTTTTGGTGGAACCTGATAGCGTTCAAGGTTTAGTAGAAGCGATTAAGCATTTGGATGAAATTGACCGCCAAACTTGTCGCCAGCAAGCAGAAACTCTATACTCTTTAGAAGCTATGGGCGATCGCGTAGAAGAATGGTTTCAAAAAATTCTCATTGAAGAAGGCAGGAGGCAGAGGGCAGAAGACAGAAGGTTCAATGTTTTGTAGGGGATTCAAACCCCTCCTAAATTGGGGCCACAAAACAAGAAAATTGGGTGGGGGTCTTAAACCCTTACGGACTCCGGTCGTACCAGATAGCGTTGGCGTAGCCTCTCGTAGAGAAGCGTTAGCGAGTCTTGTCTACGACACGCTCCGCGAACGAGCGTCGGGCAGGAATCAGAATTCCCTTCTGCCTTGTCTACGACACGCTGCGCGATCTGCC